>CAZNGC010000052.1:0-8529 GCA_964572435.1 uncultured Planctomycetales bacterium
GGTTTACGCTGGTGAGGTGGTCCCGCTTTTGAAAAGCACCGGACTGAAAATCATCATGGAGCCGGGCAGGTTTATCGTGGGTAATGCCGGCATACTGGTTACCAGGGTCTTGTATATCAAGAAAACTCCAAAGAAGAAATTCATCATCGTGGATGCCGGGATGAACGATCTGATACGTCCGGCCCTTTATGAGGCATACCATAATATAATTCCTTTGCGCAGGGTCCCCGGGACGGAAAAGGCGGATGTGGTCGGACCGATATGCGAAAGCGGGGACTTTTTGGCAAAACAACGCATGATCGCGCGCGTCAGGGAGGGGGATTTCCTGGCGGTAATGAGCACCGGGGCTTACGGCTCAAGCATGTCCAGCAATTACAATTCCCGGCTGCGGCCCGCTGAAATCATGGTACGCGGAGGCAGGGTGAAACTTGTCAGGAAGAGAGATGTCCTCGCGGACCTTATCCGTAACGAGGTGTGATAAATGCCCAAAATTAAGTTTACCAAGATGGTGGCTTCAGGAAACGATTTTGTGGTGATTGACAGGGAACCCTCCGGTTCGCTGAAGGTTCTTGCCAGGCAAATATGCGACAGGAAGTTTGGGGCAGGGGCTGATGGGCTTTTGTTGATCAGTAACGCCAGGAACGTTGATTTCCGCATGCGTGTAATTAATTCCGACGGTTCGGAGGCGCAGATGTGCGGTAATGGGGCGCGTTGCGCGGCCTTGTTCAGCGGGAAAAAGAAAGCCAGGATACTTACGCTTGCCGGTCTGATCAATACCCGGCTTAGCGGCAGCCGGATCAGCATTCAGCTTACCGACCCGGCGGAGGCAAGATTGGATGTTGCGCTGAAAGTATGCGGACGACCGCTAAGGGTTAATTTCATCAATACCGGCGTGCCTCACGCGGTGGTCTTTGTCGAAGGGCTGGAAGGCCTGGATGTCGATGGTTTAGGCAGGGCGATCAGGTGGAATGATAAATTCGCCCCTAATGGGACAAATGTGAATTTTGTAGAGGTAACCGGCAGGGATTCTATCCGCGTGCGTACTTTTGAAAGAGGAGTTGAAGGGGAAACGCTTGCCTGCGGTACCGGCAGTACCGCTTCAGCCTTAATTTTCTCCCTGAAGAACAATTCAGGCCGGCTGGTTAAGGTTAAGACCCAGAGCGGGGAAACACTGAAAGTATATTTCAACAGGAAGGGTGAGTTGTTCAGCGATGTCTGGCTGGAAGGCAGCGCCAGGATTGTTTACAAAGGAGAATATTATGTTTAAAGGCTCGATCGTAGCCATAGTCACGCCTTTCCGTAACGGGAAGGTCGATGAAAAGAAACTGCGTGAATTAATCGAGTTTCAACTCAAGAACGGAACCAGCGGTATCGTCCCTTGCGGCACTACCGGCGAATCGGCAACTTTGACTTTTGACGAACATGAAAAAGTGATCGAGATCACCATCGAGCAGGTCAATAAAAGGGTCCCTGTCATTGCCGGTACCGGCTCGAATTCCACGGAAGAAGCGATCATGCTTACCAGGCAGGCCGCCAGCTCCGGGGCGGACGCTTCCCTCCAGGTTTCTCCGTATTATAACCGCCCAACCCAGGAGGGGCTATACAGGCATTTCAAGGCAGTCGCCCAGTCGGTGAAGATACCGATTATACTTTATAATATCGCCAGCCGCACGGGCGTAAATATCGAACCGGAAACTATCGCCAGGCTTGCCGGGGATTGCAAGAATATCGTGGCGGTAAAAGAAGCCTCCGGGAACCTCGATCAAATGTCGAAGATAAAGGCGTTGTGCCCGCCGGGTTTTCAGCTGATTTCCGGGGATGACTCGCTTACATTGCCGGTCTTGAGCATAGGCGGTACGGGGGTTATCTCCGTGGTTGCCAACATCCTGCCGCGCGATGTCGCGGATATGGTCAGCGCTTTTGAAGAAGGGAATATCAAGAAGGCCCAGAGGATCAACCGTAAACTTTTTCCGTTAATCAAGGCCTGTTTTATAGAAACAAACCCCATCCCAGTGAAGACCGCGATGGGACTTTTGGGGATGTGCGAGCCGGATTTGCGCCTGCCGATGTGCCGGATGTCCGCAGATAATTTGGCAAAGCTTAATAAGGCGCTTAAAGACTATGGTCTTTTATAACCTAGGGACGGTTCTCAAAACAAAGCAGAACTGTCCCCTCGGATAAGAGGCAGTTTTGTCCTGTCTCAAGGGCCGTTTCTGACTGAAAGGAATGAGAATGATAAAATTAGGGGTTACCGGTGCTTGCGGTAAAATGGGCAGGAGAATACTTGAACTTGCTGGCCTGGACAAAGATTTTGAGATTGCCCTGGCCCTGGAAAAGAAGGGGACTCCGCTGATCGGCAGGGAATTCGGGAAATTGAAGATATCCTCGAACCTCGACGGGTTGTTTCTGGTAGATGTATTGATTGATTTTACGCTTCCTGATGCCGTGGAAGAACATCTGAATTATGTGGCTAAATACAAAAAGGCCCTGGTCTTGGGTACTACCGGTTTAAGCGACGCGCAAAAGAGCAAGGTTGAGGAGGTCTCCAGGGTTGTCCCGGTGGTTTTTACCCCGAATATGTCCATAGGCGTAAATGTATTGTTTTCCATTCTTCCGGAAATAGCCTCCAGGCTCGGCCCGGAATACAGCGTGGAGATAGTGGAGGCGCATCATAAGGCGAAGAAGGATGCTCCGAGCGGAACAGCCAGAAAGATGGCTGAGGTCATTACGCAGGTTACTAAAAAGGATATCCCTTCGCATTCGATCAGAATGGGGGATATTTTCGGTGACCACACGGTAATTTTTTGCGGAAATTCGGAGCGTATCGAAATAAAACATCAGGCGCATTCCCGTGACCTGTTTGCGGTAGGCGCGTTGAAGGCGGCTAAGTGGGTATCGCAGAAACCCGCCGGTTTGTATTCCATGCAGGATGTGTTAAGCAGCAGATAGTGCGCAGAACACGGGTAAAACGATAGATAATTCGGAAATAAACATAGGAGAAAGAAAGAAGATGTTTAAGTTGTCAAGAAGAGTTCAGTCTTTGCCGCCGTATCTGTTCCTGGAAATAGACAAGGCAAAACGGCAGGCGCGTAAAGAGGGAAGGGATATCATTGATTTGGGCATTGGCGATCCGGACCAGCCCACACCCTAGTTTATTATCGAGGCATTGTATAAGGCAAGCCAGGATCCGGCAAACCACCGCTATGCCCTGGATCAGGGAATGCCGGTATTGCGCCGGGCGATCGGTGATTGGTATAAACGCAGGTTTAGCGTAGGCCTTGACCCCGAGAGCGAAATACTTCCGCTTATCGGGTCTAAGGAGGGTATCGCGCATTTACCCCTGGCATTTATTAATCCCGGAGACCTCTCTCTGGTTCCGGATCCATGTTACCCTCCGTATAAAGGAGGCACGATACTTGCCGGCGGCAGGCCGTATATTTTGCCTTTACTGCGGGAAAACGGTTTTCTTCCGGACCTCAAGAGGGTTCCTTTTCTCGCGCGCAAGAAAGCCAGGTTGATTTTCGTAAATTACCCGAATAACCCTACGAACGCATGCGCCAACGATGACTTTTATCGTGCGCTCATTGAGTTTGCCCTGCGGAACAAGATCATCATTGTCTCCGACCTAGCTTATTCCGAGATGAGCTATGACGGTTATAAGGCCCGCAGCCTGCTGGAATTTCCCGGGGCAAGGGAGGCAGTCATAGAATTTCATTCGTTATCCAAAACTTATAACATGACCGGCTGGCGCCTGGGTTGGGCATGTGGAAACAGCCGGTTGGTTTCCGCGCTGGCCAAGGTGAAATCCAATATCGACTCGGGGATATTTTCGGCTGTCCAATTGGCAGGAGTGGCCGCCCTTGAGAGCCAGCCGGGGCATATCGAGTCCATGTGCGCTATTTACCGCCAGCGGCGCGATCTCCTGGTCGACGGGCTTGTTTCTTTGGGCTGGGAGGCGATAAAACCAAAGGCGACTTTCTATGTCTGGATAAAGATTCCCGGCAAGGCCGATTCGATAAGTTTTGCCGCCAAGCTGCTCAAGGATGCGAATATCGTGGCTACTCCGGGCATCGGTTTTGGAAGGTACGGAGAGGGTTATATCCGTATGGCTTTGACTGTCCCCGAAGACAGGATTAGGGAGGCTTTAGTAAGGCTGAAAAAGATATCCTGATGGCGGTCTGTTATATCGGCATAGGTTCGAATCTGGGTGAGCGAAGCAAGAACATAAGCGGCGCGGCAGGCAGGATAGCCGGTTTGAGGAAAACCCGGCTGATTAAGAGATCGGGTTTATTTGCCAGTAAGGCTGCCGGCGGTCCTAAGGGGCAGCCTGATTTCCTGAATGCCGCCGTGAAAGTTGAGACCGGGTTATCAGCGTTTTCCCTGTTGAAAGAATTGAAGGCCATTGAAAAGGGGATGGGAAGAAAGAAGACGGTGCGTTTCGGCCCGAGGGTCATCGACCTGGATATCCTGCTTTATGCAGATAAAACGATACGCGCCAAGAATTTGACCATTCCTCATCCGAGGATGTTCGACCGGGATTTTGTGATCAGGCCGTTAAAGGAGGTCATATGAAATTCGTTCCGGACCCCAAAATGTTAAGCAACCTTACCGTAAAAATAAAAAAACTGAAAATGCGTATTGGTTTTGTTCCTACGATGGGCGCTCTTCACGCCGGGCATTTCAGTCTGATCAAGAAAGCGCGCAAGGAAAACGATATTGTCGTTGTGAGCATTTTCGTCAACCCTGCTCAGTTCTGCCAAGGGGAGGATTTTAACAAATACCCGCGTACATTCAAGAGCGATCTGGCTGCCTGCCGTAAACTGGGGGTGGATTTTGTTTTCCTGCCTTCCGTCCTGGATATGTATCCCAGGGGATATTCTACTTTTATCAATGTCGAAAACTTGAGCGAAACGCTTTGCGGGGCAAGCCGCCCCGGGCATTTCCGCGGGGTGGCCACGATTGTGGCAAAATTGTTGAATATAGTGCGTCCGGATACGCTATATCTCGGGCAGAAAGACGCTCAGCAGGCGATTATCATTTCCAGGATGGTCGAGGATTTGAATTTTCCGGTTAAAGTAAGAGTGGTGCCTACTGAACGCCATAAGGACGGCCTGGCCTTAAGTTCTCGCAATTCTTACTTGACTCCTAAACAACGCGCGGGCGCGACGGTTTTATTCAAAGCTCTTCAGCTGGCCGAGTGCTTGATTGCCGGAGGGCAGCGTGATTCCGCCAGGATTGCCGGCAGGATGAAGCAGTTAATCAGGCGGAATAAACAGGCAAAAATAGATTATGTCGAGATTGTAGATCCGCAAACCCTTAGATCCATAAAAAGGGTACAGCCGGGGTGCTTGATTGCCATGGCGGTGAAGATCGGCAAGACCCGGCTTATCGATAACACGATTATCGGGTGCGCGTAAATGAAGAAAAGGTTGAGAATCGGGATAGTGGGTTGCGGGGCGATCGGGACTTCTCTGGCAAAGGAAATCAGCTGTACATTCCGCAAGGATGCCCGCCTGTGCGCTGTTTATGATATTGAAAGCGGCAGGTCCGATGGCCTTTCCAGGATGCTGACAGGCGGCCGGGGCTTATGCGCAGGAAGCCTCGATGAATTGATCAGGCGTTCGGAGTTTGTGATCGAGGCTTCTTCGGCAAAATCCTCATGGGGGATCGCGGCCAAGGTTTTATCCAATGGGCGCTCGATAATGGTGATGAGCGTTGGCGGCCTGGCCGCCCGCCAGGATGAACTCTATCTTTTATCCGCCAGGCACAATGCGATGGTTTATTTCCCCAGCGGCGCTGTTTCGGGGATAGACTCCTTGAAGGCCGCCGGTATCGCCGGCATAAAGAAAGTCGTCCTGACGACGCGCAAGAACCCCAGGGCTTTTGAAGGGGTGGAGTATGTGGCTAAAAAATTCAAACTCGCCGGTTTAAAAAAGGACAAGGTCCTTTTTGACGGAGCGGCCGAGAAGGCGGTAAGGTATTTTCCCCAGAATATAAATGTCGCCGCGGTCTTGAGCCTTGCCGGGATCGGCATGCGCCGGACCAGGGTGCGTATAATCGCCAGCCCTGCGGTGGACAGGAATATACACGAAATAGAGATCGAATCGAAGGCGGCCAGGATATTCACGCGTACCGAGAATGTCCTTCATCCGAGGAATCCTAAAACAAGTTTTCTGGCGGTACTCTCCGCGGTGGCGACTCTGAAGCAGATTTTGCGGCCGGTAAAGATAGGCACATAGTTAACAAAAAGAGAGGGGGTGAATTGAGAATATGGCAGAAAAAGTAGCGAAGGTAGGAGTGAAGAGAGAAAAAGGTTACCTCTACTACATCGACAAACAAGGCGATGTCTCTTGCGCTAAAATGGCGAGAGGAAGCAAAAAGGGAGGCAGCCCCAAGAAGATAGCCAAATGCGGCATCAAGAGAAAGGTGGGTTATCTTTATTTCTTGGACAAACAAGGCGATGTCTCTTGCGCTAAGATGAAGAGAGGCGGAAAGAAGAAAAAGAAGTAATCTTTTTACCGTTTCTTGGAAAAGTAAAGCCCCTGTAGATTAGGCAATCTTCTGATTTTACAGGGGCTTACTTTTTATGCTATAATCCCGTAATGAAGCAGTTATCGGCCGGACAAAGAAGGACCGAGATGATGGGTAAATTATTTTTACCGGTATTGTTATTTGCCTGCGTGGTAATTTACCTGCCTTATTTGAACAACGGGTTTGTTTTTGACGACCGGGTACTGGTCGAGAATAACCCGCTTGTCAAATCCCCTTGTCTCCTGCCGAAAGTTTTCAGCAGCGGAATCTATGATTACTGGACAGGCCCACAGCCGTATGACCGCATGTACCGCCCGGCGCAAATGCTCTCTTATTGCCTGGATTATAGTTTATGGGGTCCGGGCCCCGCGGGTTTCCGTCTGTCGAACGTATTGCTGCATTTTATCAATTCAGCGCTGGTATCCTTCTTGATTATTTCATTGTTTGGCCGCAGGCCGCTCGCCTATTTATCGAGCGCCATTTTTATGGCGCATCCCGTGAATATATCTTCGGTGGCCTATATCTCGGCGCGAGGCGATTTGCTCAGCGCGTTCTTTATGCTGGCCGCCTGCATCCTCTTTATAAAATTCCTGGATAAGAAAAACTTCTTTATCTACCTGTTGAGTATTTGCTCTGCCGGACTGGCTTTCTTGAGCAGGGAGAACGCCATGCTTATTACGGTTTTTTTGTTCCTGATTTGCCTGGTAAAAAGGGATAAATCCGGGTTCAGGTACCTGACGGCTTTTGTGGTATTGAGCGCGGGTTATCTTGTTTTGAGGTTAGTTGTTTTTGGCGCCAGCGGCCTGTCTACTCACCCGGATTACCTGCGTGGGCTGCCTGCGCTGTTCAATTTCCTGAATATTTCCTGGCGGTATTTAATATTATTATTTTGGCCTGTTGATTTGCGCCTGTTCCATACCGTGGGGCTCATCGGGGAAATTAATATTCCCGTTTTGTTGTTATTTTTCTCTATGGCGGCCCTGGTTGCGTACGTCATAATTAAATGGAAAAGGGACCTGCCCCTGACGGTATTTGGTTTTGGCCTGCTTTGGTTCTTTGCAGGGCTTATTCCGGTTTATTTTTATTTCGATGCTTACCCGGGTCTTGGCGAGGCATTGATGGCTGAAAGCTGGCTTTATCTGTCCGGCGTGGGCTTTTCCGCGGCGCTTGCCGGTTTATGCTTATCGGGCAGGGGCCTCAAATCCGTTCTGGTTGTCTATATTTTAGTTTTGGCGGCTATGGTCCCGGCTAACGCCGGATATTGGCGCAATGATGCGGCTTTTTACGAAAGGACGCTTAAATTCCTTCCGGAGGATAGCGCTATCTTGAGGAACCTTGCCAGCGCTTACATCGAAGTTGGAGATATGGAACATTCCCTCGCGGCGATAAAAAAACTCGAAAAACACTATCCGGATACCCCTCTGGTAGATATACTTTATGGGCAATACTATTATGCCGCGGGATTGCCGTCTGAAGCCCTCGGGTATTACAGGAAGATAACCGCCGGGAGCTTTTTTACTAACTATTCCGTAAGTTTGTGCTATGCTGATTTAAAAGAATACGGGAAGGCCCTTGAATTTTCCCGGGCAAGTTTCTCCCAAAACCCTTTTTTTCAGAAGAATATCCTGCATTTGGCGCGCCTCTACCGTCAGAGCGGAGAAGAAGCGCAAGCATCCAGGTATATGGAGATGGCCCGTAAATTAGACCCGAAAGGAAGGTATGAATTGCCGTGATGAATAACGAGAACATAGTTATACAGGGAGCCAGGGAGCATAATCTCAAGAATATCAACCTGGAGCTTCCACGCAATAAGCTGATCGTGGTGACCGGGTTGTCCGGGTCCGGTAAGTCCAGCCTCGCTTTCGATACGATATATGCCGAAGGCCAGCGCAGGTTCGTGGAGAGCCTATCCAGTTACGCCCGGCAGTTCCTGGAGAAGTTGAAGAAACCCGACTTGGAATTTATTTCCGGCCAGTCTCCAGCAATCGCCAATGAACC
>CAZNGC010000053.1:0-8392 GCA_964572435.1 uncultured Planctomycetales bacterium
GGGCGATTAGCTCAGTTGGTTAGAGCGTCTGACTTACATTCAGAAGGTCAGGGGTTCAACTCCTCTATCGCCCACCATAATTAAAATAATTAGTGGATTTTGGTTTAAAAGCAAGTATAATAGTCTCCTGAATTTTTGCGGGGGTCGTGGCCTAGTCTGGTTTAAGGCGCCTCCCTGTCACGGAGGAAATCGCGAGTTCAAATCTCGTCGGCCCCGCCATTATTTCCCCCTCCAGCTAAATTTTTAGGCGCTTTGCCTTGGGTTTTCTTCCGCGGACGTAGCCAATTATTAATTAAACAGGCCTGGAGCCTGAAATCCGGAAAATGATAAAGAAAACAGTATTTTCTTTAGCCATTCTCCTCGGTTTTGTATCCGTTTCGCATGGCTATGAGTTGGTGGATACCGGTAGATTATATCTGGGGCTGGAAACGTATTGGCGTACGGACCTGGTAAGTTTCAAGAATGTCGTTGACCTGGATAGCCACAATAAAGACGATCACTGCACGTATTTAGGTATTGATTATAGCCTTGCCTTCAGCGCGGAGGACAAATCTTCGGGAGACAGGCTGTATCTTAAGCTGGAACGCAACGGGCCTTATGATTATGACGCGCCGGTTTTTATCCACAATACGCTGGTCAACGCCGGCGACAGGATAGAAAAATACCGTGGGGTTGAACTGCTTCCGCAGGTCGAGGAGGCATGGTTTGATAAAAGGTTTCGCGCCGGGTTTGGGCTGAAAGCCGGGATATATATTTATGAAGTAGGCAGCGGGTTCAGCCTGAACGGTGGTTATGAAAATTACGGGGCAACTCTTTACCGGGAAACCCAGGATTATTTATGGAGGGTTTATTACTGCCGTCCGGAGCTGGTTTATAAAATCCGGCTTGGCCCGCGCATAAAGCAGGAAGAAGAACAGGGGCAGAAGTATGAGCCGAATGCGGCCAATTTCTTCGCTACCGATATAAAGATTAAGGCAGGAAAACAGGTTTTCTGGCCCTACCTGGGAGTGCTCGCGGATTATACCTCCAGCGGTAAAAGGTGCAATATTTTTGCCGCTCCCGCAGAAAGAGATTTATTAGGTACATTTGGTACCGCCTGGGAGTATGCATCGGATGATTTTACCCTGAAACTGGAGGCGGCGCACAACTTTGGGTATGCCTCTAGCCCCGACAGCGGGTACAAGGATATTCAGCATGCTGGTTACATGTTTTACTCCAGCCTGGATTATAACTTAGGCCGGCTTATCCCAGGCATGCAGTTTCTGGTTTGTTCCGGGAACAAGGCTACGCCGGAGATGGCCGAGAAAGGGGATACCTTATATCCGGGGAGCAGGAACAGGGCATTCAGCTACTTCTCTCCCACTAATATGAATTTGGGGGATTCGATATGCAGCAGCAATGTAAGCATGCTCCCGATCGTAGCGATGGGCGGCGGGTATGGCCTGAATTACGGAATTGCCCGTCCGGGCACATTCTCCGCCGGAGATTTCGATAACCTGGTTATGCCTTCGGTCGGCTTCGACTACAACCTGACGGAAAGGCTTTGCTTGAGCCTGTACGGATATTATTTGAGCGCTTTTACCCGGCCGGTGGGAACCTTGGATGGGAAAGGGAAGTACCTTTCCAGGGATCTTGGTTATGAAGCGGATGTTTACATCGATTATAAGGTAAGCGAACATCTTACAATAGGTTTTCTGGGAGGATGTTTTATCCCGGGCAAGTTTTATAAAGAAAGACGCGACGATACTTCGGGTAGCTTGTTCAGCCCGTATCTTCGCGGGGATGGTTCGGCGGATAACGCCTACCAGCTTGAATTTTACGCGGAGTTGAAATTTTAAGGAGGGGATGAAATGGCGAGTATTGACGATTTCAGGAAATTGGAGTTAAGGGTGGCAGAGATAAAGGATGTCAGCGAACATCCGAATGCGGATAAATTGCTGGTTTTGACCCTGGATGTGGGGGATAGGCAAAAACAGGTGGTTGCCGGAATAAAGAATTTCTACTCCAAAGAGGCCTTGCTCGGCAGACAGGTTATCTTGATTGATAATCTCGATCCGGTGGTTCTGCGCGGGGTTGAAAGCCAGGGGATGATCCTGGCGGCTTCGGATGAATCCGGACTGGCGGTCGTCAGCCCGGAGAAAAAAATCAAACCCGGGAGCGTCGTCAAATGATCAAACAGTTTGTCCCGCAGGAATTTTGTCTGGAATGCCGTTCTTGTTGCCGCTTCAAGGAGGCGTCTTCTGTCTGGAGCCCGTGCCTTCTGGATGAAGAGATACAGGGGTTTCTGGACAAAAAGGATATTCCAGCCGCTTCTATTTCAATTGACCGCAGGATTCAACCTGTTCCTAACCCGGCCGGCGCGGATTTCCTTTGTCCGTTCCTGGGCGTCAAGGATAATAAATGCGCGGTTTACGCCGCGCGTCCGTTTGAATGCCAGCTTTACCCTTTTTTGATTAATTTACGCAAAGGAAAAGTTTTGTTGACCGTGGATTTGAACTGTCCGTATGTTTATGAAAAAATAAAAAGCCCCGAAGCCAGGGAATATATCGACTATCTTTGCGAATACCTTAATTCTCCACAGCGGCTGAAGATGCTGAAGAACAACCCTCAGATCATTCAGGCCTATGAAGAGGTAAGGGAGATAGCGGAGTTAAGGTTGCCCGATGAAACTGAATAAGCTGGAGTTGAAGGACAGGCCCATTTTCAATAAATATCTTTCTTTTTCCAGGCATGAATTAGCCGCGTTTTCTTTTCCTGGGATATATATATGGAGGGCGTTATTCGATATACGATGGGAAATGATTGAAGAAAGCCTTTGCGTTTTTTTCCGGGATAAAATAGGCTGTTTCATGTATCTGCCGCCGCTATCCGCGCAGAGACGTCCGGCCGTTATAAAAAAGGCGTTTGTGATAATGGATAAGGCTAACGCGAACCGGGATATTTCGCGCATTGAAAACGTGGGCCAGGAGGATGTGGATTATTTCCGGGCCCTGGGGTATCTCTGCCGCCGGAAATACCCGGACTATCTTTGTTCAAGAAGCGATTTGGAATCTCTGAAGGGGAATAAATTCAAATCCCAACGTGCGTCCTGTAATTATTTTATTAAACATTGCGATTGCCGGGTGTTGAAATTCGCCCCGGGGCATAAATCGGCCTGTCTGGATCTTTTCGACGAATGGGCCCGAGAACGCGGCGGGCGGATCACCGATGATCTTTACCGCGGCATGCTCGAAGACAGCCGCCTGGTGATTAAAGAGGCGTTGTCTGTTTCCAGGCGATTAGGCCTGGAGGGCATAATCGTAAAATCCGAAGGCAATATCAAAGGGTTTACTCTCGGTTACCGGTTGAATGACGATATATTCTGTGTGCTTTACGAGATAACGGATCTTTCGGTTAAGGGTTTGGCCCAGTTCATTTTCCGCAGGTTCAGCGCGGAGTTAAAGAAATATACCTATATCAATATCATGGATGATTCGGGGTTGGATAATTTACGCAAGGCCAAGCTTTCTTATAAGCCGGAACGGCTTATCCCCGCATATATCGCTACCAGAGATGCCTAAACACATTGACGACATCGAATTCACCATATTCGACACGGAAACTACCGGATTGAACCCCGCTTCCGGTGACCGCATAGTCGAATTGGCGGCGCTGCGTTTCAAGGGAAAGGATAAAATTTCCCAATTCCAAACACTGGTCAATCCCAAAAGGGAGATTGCCCCGGAGGCCTTCGCGGTGAACAGGATCACCAAAAGCATGCTTGAAGATGCCCCGGAGATAGGCGCAATAATGCCTGGCTTCCTGGACTTTATAGAAGGCAGCTGCCTTTGTTCATATAATATAGAATTCGACCTTGGTTTTCTGAACAACGAGCTGAAGATTATCGGTTCAGGTCCTTTGTCCGGGAGGTATTTTTTCGATATACTGACGATCGCCAGGCGCCTTATGCCCGGCCAGGAGCGTTACGCGCTCTGGTTTATCGCCCAAAAGCTGGGGGTCAATAACAAGCAGGAACATCGCGCCTTATCGGATGTAGAAATGACCTGGGAGGTTTTCAACAGGCTCAAAGAAACCTGCCTGCAGAAAGGAATAAGCGATTTCGGGGAATTCTCGCGCCTCTTCGCTTTCAATCCGGTATATACAAGAGACGGTGTCTCCGCGAAAGTATCGCAGATCGAAAAAGCGATCGGTTCCCGGGCGACCTTGAGGATAAAATATCTTTCGGCAAAAGACGCCAGCGTGTCTTTGAGGGAGGTAATCCCCAGGGAGATCCGCGCGGATGCCAAAAATAAATACCTTATCGGGTATTGTTGCCTGAAACAGGAAGAGAGGACTTTCAAGATCGATAATATCCTGGAAATTGAGATGCTCGCCTAATATTGAGTTGAATTCATAAGCGAATACGGTTAAAATAATATAACGAAACCATAACGATTAACGGAAGAGATAATATGCCGATTGGAAAACACAAAAATAAAAGCGCTGAACGCAGGAAGTATATTCGTATCGATACCGTGCTGCCGGTCCAGTTCAGGCTGGAAAGTCTTGACAGCAAGCAGCCGCTTTCTCCGTGGGTCCAGGGTTTTACTAACAATATCGGCCACGGCGGGATCTGCCTGTCGGTGAACGATCTTTCTCCCGAGATGGTCGAGCTGGTGCGGGCAAAGAAGGTAAAACTTGCCATAGAGATCGACATGCCCTTGAGCGGCAAAGCTATTTGCGCTTCGGTTTCTCTTGCCTGGACCAGGGATGACGGCGGCCTGACCCGGCGCACTCTCCTGGGGTTGGATTATGAAAAGATCAACCCCGCGCAGAATATCATGCTTATACGGTATGCATGGACAAGGAGGCTATTTTTCCCATTTGTCATCACCTGCATGCTTATACTGGCCGTGTTCCTTGGGTTCGGCACATATCAGAATGTAAAATTGACCCATAAGAATAAAATGCTCATCGAAGAGCTGGTTGGGATTTTGCAGGAAACAAAAAGCGCTAAACAACGGCTAAAAGACATTTCTTTGGAAAAAGGCGCTTTGCAGAAAAAGATAGATTCATTAACCGTTCAGATTGATTCTGCGAACAAAAAAAAGAGCGAAAAGGTATATATGGTCAAGGCGGTTAATGTCAAACCCGCGCCGCCGCTTGTGGTTGGTCAACCCGGGGAATTGAATGAGGCTGTCCTGAAGCTTGCCCAGGAAAGGGATTTATTGCAGGCAAAGCTGGCTGACCTGCAGTTGAACGAACAGGCGGTTAAGGCGGAATCCGCGCGCCTGGAAGACAGGAAAGCAAGGCTGGAAAAAGAGAACCTGGATAAAATGTACCAATGGTTCAAGATCCGGCAGAACCCGCGTACGGGCCTGGTAATGAGTTTTGAAGGTGACAAGGATATAGCCAGCTGGTCTTTCCTCTATGACCAGGCCCTGCTCATACAGGTTTACAACAAATTCTCGGATTTTTCCAGGTCCAGGAAAATCCTGGATTTCTTTGCCAACGACGCCAAGAGGGAAGATGGGTGGTTCCTGAACGCTTATTATGTAAACGATGGGGCTCCGGCGGAGTTTGTCCTGCATTGCGGCCCGAACATCTGGCTCGGGCTTTCTATCGTTCAGTACACCAGCGCGACCGGGGATAAGAAATACTTAAGGGTAGCCGAAGAGATCGCGGGAAATATAATCAAGCTGCAGAATTCCGATTCCGATGACGGGATACGCGGTGGGCCTCTGATGAGCTGGTATGCCACCGAACATCATCTTGACGCTTACGCGCTGTACAAGATGCTTGCCAGGGTTACCGGAAACCCCAAGTATGAAAAGGCGGCGGAGAAAACTCTCGGCTGGCTGCTCAGGCATACTTATGACAGGCAGGAGCTTCCGATCAAGCGCGGCAAGGGCGATGCTACTATTGCCACGGATACCTATGCCTGGTCGATTGCCGCTATCGGTCCGGAAAAGCTTAAATCCATCGGGATGGACCCGGATAAGATCATGGAGTTTGCCGAAGAAAACTGTTTGGTAGAAGTTGATTTTAACCGCCCCGGAGGCCAGATAGTCAAGATTCAGGGTTTTGATTTCGCTCCTGAACGCCACGTGTCCCGAGGCGGGGTTGTTTCCAGCGAATGGACGGCCCAGATGGTTGTGTCATACAAGATAATGGCCGATTATTATCTTAAACATGGGCAAAAAGACAAGGCCGCCGTTTATCGCGACAAGGCTGAACATTTCCTTGGGCAGCTGGCCAAGATGATTATTTCCAGCCCTTCTCCCTCCGGGCAGGGGGAGGGATGTCTGCCGTATGCCACCCAGGATTATGTGGATACCGGGCACGGATGGATGACTCCCAAAGGAAAACATACCGGTTCTGTTTCGGGAACGGCCTATACAATTCTTGCTTATTACGACATAAACCCTTTGGCGCTTAAGGAATGAAACGCAGGTTGTTGCGTATTTTCTCAAGGCTTTATTCTGTTTTTGGTCCTCAGCGCTGGTGGCCGGCGGACAGCGCTTTCGAAGTGATTGTTGGGGCGATCCTTACCCAAAATACTAGTTGGACTAATGTGGAGAAAGCGATACTTGTTCTTAAAAAGAAAAGGCTCCTTAACCCGGGGGCGCTGTTAAGTTGCCCCCGCCGCAGGCTGGCGCAATCGATAAGGAGCGCCGGGTATTACAATGTCAAATCTGTCCGGTTAAAAAATTTCCTCAAGTTTTTTTCAGATAGTTATTCATCCGATATCTCGCGCATGGGCGCGCAGGAACCCGGGGTTTTACGTAACCAGTTGCTTGGTGTCGGGGGGATCGGTCCGGAGACCGCGGATTCGATCATGCTTTATGCCCTGGGTAAGCCGGTTTTTGTAATCGATGCTTATACTAAAAGGATATTTTCGCGCCACCGTATATTGAAGGGAGAGGCGACCTACGCGCAGGCACAGGATATTTTTATGCGTAACCTTGCGCCTGACAGCAAAATGTTTAACGAATATCACGCCCTCCTGGTAAAAGTCGGCAAGGATTATTGCCGTAAACATAACCCGAAATGCCAGGTATGCCCGCTCCATGGTCAATAAAAAACGCCTTTTACAGACAATCAGCAAGCTGATTTCTTTCGATTCGCAGAATCCTCCCGGGGACGAAAGCGGGATAGCCGGTTTTGTGGAGAAATATCTGAATGGCCTGGGTTTGAAAACCAGGATTTACGCCTTCAGCGGCAAGAGGGATAACGTTCTGGCGGTCCTTAAGGGCAGAAAGAGCGAGCAGTCATTGCTGCTTACCCCGCATCTGGATACTGTTCCCGCCGGTAAAAGCTGGGGGTTGAATCCGTTTAAAGCCGTAGTCCGCGGCGATAAAATATACGGGTTGGGTGCTACTGATTGTAAGGGGAACCTGGCCAGCTTGCTGGAGGCGGTTAAGTCCATAACCGAAGATGGGCTGAAGTTTGATTATGACCTGGTTATAGCCGCGACTGCCGACGAAGAATGCGGGTCTTCGCTGGGGCTGATCCCTTTACTCGAGCGCGGGATTATCAAAACTTCGGCCGCCCTTGTTCTGGATGCCGACGATTTTGAGATTGTGGTTGCTCAAAAAGGGCTGATGCATTTGAAGCTTTACATTAGAGGCAGGAAGGCGCATGGGGCCTATCCCTGGCTGGGAGTCAATGCGATAGATATAGCGGCAAAAGTAATTGTAGACCTTAAAAAGCAGGCTCTTGGGAAGAAGACTAATCGGTACCTGCGTCCTCCTACTTTGAATATAGGTACAATAGGCGGCGGGGATAAGGTTAATGTCGTAAGCGATTGGTGTGAAATCGGGATGGATTACAGGTTTTTGCCGGGAAGCTCTGAAAAGGAATTCTTGTCTCGACTGAAAAAGACGGTTTCCAGGTATGTTTCTAATTTCAGGATAGAGGTACAGTGGGTGCAGGCCCCTTACAATATCAGCCAAAATCACCCGTTGGTGAAGGGGCTATCCAGTGCGATGGAAGAATCTGGTGTCCGGCCGAGGATTAGCGGTTCGGAAGGCGCGACGGTAATAACATTTCTTAAAGACAAGGGTATTCCTGCGGTAGCCACCGGGTTTGGCGCTTCCGGTTGCGCGCACATGGCAGATGAGTTCGCGCTATTGAGCAATTTGTATAAAGGGTCGGAAATCCTGGTTTCATTTCTGAAAAACTATAAATTTAACCTTTAGCGTGCAGGAGAAAAAATGGAAACATTGAAGATCTTGAAGAGGCCGCGGCTAAAAAATCCATGTTTGATAGCAGCCTGGCCGGGCATGGGAGAAGTGGCTTTTAGGGCGGCGTCATATCTGGTTGAAGAGTTAAAAGCGCAAGAGTTTGCCGAGATCAAAGCTGAAGAGTTCTGTTATCTGACGGGCAGCGTTGTCCAGGGCGGGATATTGGT
>CAZNGC010000054.1:0-8388 GCA_964572435.1 uncultured Planctomycetales bacterium
TGTTGAACACCGCGAACTCCTCCCTGGCAGAGCCGTTACGCAACGAAACGACCACCTCCTCCGCCTTACAGCCTGGCTCAAGCGAATACGTGCCGGGTAAATCGATAACTTCGATCTCCTCGCCGCCGATCCTAAGCGAACCGCGCATGATCTCAACCGTAGTGCCGGCGTAATTGGAGGAAATAACCTGCACACCGGTAAGCCGCGAGAAAACCACGCTCTTGCCTACATTGGGATTGCCTACCAGAAAAATTTTCTTAATCATATACTTCCACGGTTATCTTCCCGGCCACCCCGTGGCCAAGCACCAGGACGCTCCTGCCTACTTTGATTGCCACCGGGCCCCTTAAGCCGATATGGCTGATCTTGGTGATTTCCCTGCCCTTGTAGATACCCATGCTCATGAATTTATTTTGCAGGCCGCAACCGGAGCCGATCTCGTAAACTATCCCCTTATGGTTGGGCTTCATCTGGATCAAGGTCATCTTCTTCATTTGATATACCCGGATACCGCTTTATATACCCGCTCCGCTATGGTCTTATATCCGCGCGCGTTGGGATGGAAAAAATCGCTCTTCATCGCCGGATTGGTAATAATCTTGTACATGACTACCGGAACGAATATCGCTTTTTTCTGACTGGCCAGTTTCTTGAAAGCTGACCGGTACTCTTGGAAAAACGGCCCTGCGCTGATATCGACAAGGGCAACCATCGCGCCTTTTTCCTGGATACGGTCAATTATCTCGCCCAGGTTCTTAACGGTCGTCTCCCTGGGTATTTTCTTGAGGAAATCATTCCCGCAGAACTCGACAATCACCAGTATGGGATTTTTGCTCAAGACATCCTGTTCAATGCGCGCCAATGCGGCAAAACTTGTATCCCCGTCTACTCCGGCGTTGACCACGGGCAGTTTCACCATCTTGGCAAGCGCGGTAGGGTAATCCTCTCCAATAGAGGCGCCGTAACCGAAAGTAATACTGTCCCCGAAACAAATTATACAATCGCCTTTGGCGCCGAGATTCCGGACTTCTTGTTTCGCGCAGCCGGACAAGCAGACGCTTAAAACACCCAGAATAAACAAACAACTAGCTCTTTTCATATTTCAGCCTCAATTGTCCGCAGGCGGCATCGATATCCTGCCCGCGTTCTTTCCTTAATGTAACATTAACTCCCTGTTTAGACAAATACTCTTTGAATTCATCCGCTTCCTCGGCGGTAGGAGGAATAACCTTGCCCCCGGCATCTGCCACCGGGTTGGCGGGTATCAGGTTCACCTTGGCCAACCTCAACCTTTGCATAAGCCCGGCCAGCTTGCGCGCGGATGGAATACCGGAATTAATTCCTTTTATCAAAATATACTCGAAGGTAATCTGACGGTTAGTCTTGCCGATATATTCACTGCAGCATTTAAACAGATCGTCGAGCGGATACTTACGGTTAACCGGCATTATCTCCGAGCGTAATTTGTCGTCGGCTGCATGCAGTGATATGGATAATTCCACCTGCAGATCCTCATCTTGCAGCCTTCTTATCCCGGGGATAATGCCGCAGGTAGAAATAGTAATTCGCCTTGCACCGATATTCAAGGCATCCGGGGAATTTATCGTCCTAATCGCCTTTAATACATTATCGTAGTTATCCAGCGGCTCTCCCGTACCCATAAACACGATATGGGTAGGCCGGCCGCAGCGGTTATTTTTCTTCAGATAGAGCACCTCATCCAGGATCTCGCCAGCGGACAGGTTGCGCTTAAAACCTTTTGCCCCGCTTGCGCAAAATTCACAGGCGAATTTACACCCTGCCTGGGTAGAAATGCAAGCGGTGTTGCGTCTGGGAAACGGAATATCCACCGCCTCCACGAAATTCCCGTCGTTGAGCCTGAAAAGGAACTTTTCGGTGCCATCGGCGGATTTCTGCGATTCCGCCAGGCGTAAACCTAATACAAAAAACTCATCCGCCAGGGTTTTCCTTAAATTAACCGGGAGATTGCTCATCCCGCTGAAATTGAATGTATCTTTCTGATAAATCCAGGAGAAGATTTGTCTGGCGTGATAACCGGGGAACCCGCGGGAAACGATATCCGCTTTCAGTTCGTTTAAGCTTAATTCTTTGATATCTCGCATTTTAAACCAGGGACGGTTCTCAACCCAAAGGAAAAGTGTCCCCTAAGCAGGGGACAGTTTAGCTTTGTTTCAAGAACCGTCCCTAAGTTGTTCTTTATCGATCTTGCCGGTGCGGTTCTTGGGAAGTTCCGACCGGAATTCAAAATAATGGGGAATCTTAAAATGCGCCAGGTGCTGGCGCAGGAAGAAACGCAAGTCCTCATCCGTGACCCTCTTGCCTTCTTTTGCTACCAAAAAAGCCTTAGGGACCTCTCCTCTTAATTTATCTGATACTCCGACTACCGCGGCTTCAGCTATATCTGGATGTTTCAATAAAACGGATTCTACTTCCGGTTCGAAGACAATCTCCCCGCCAACCTTGATCATTTCTTTTTTCCTGCCGACGATATACAGGAAGCCCTCCTGGTCGAACCTGCCCAGGTCGCCGGTATAGAACCATCCGCCGCGTATTGTCTGGCGGGTTAGATTCTCGTCTTTAAGATATCCATCGGTAACCACCCAGCTCTTTACAGCTACCTCTCCGACCTGCCCTACGGGTAATTCTTTCTCAACTTCATCCGCTCCGCTGACGGATCCTCCTTCGGCGGTAAAAACCTTAACCTCGATCCATGGCGCAGGCCGGCCAACGCTTTCGATCTTCTGGGAACCCATAGGCAAAACCACTGTCGGGGCGTTTGTCTCGGTCAATCCCCAACCGTTTAAAAGATGGGCCTTCGGGCAAAACTGGTGGAACCTGCGCAAGGCATGCGGAGAATTCGACGCCCCGAAAGTAACAATCCAGCGCAGGCTGGATAAATCGAATGTCTCGAATTCCTTCAACTGCAACAAGGCATAATACATCGAAGGCACGATCCAGAAGAAATTTACCTTGTTATTCTGCACGTTCCTCAAGAAATCCAGCGGCATAAAACGCTCCATCAGGACCATGGTCAGGCCGAAACTTATTGTATTCTGGATGTAGATCAATCCGCCTAAATGCGAGAATGGCAAAGCGCAGAGCGTTGTGTCCTTGGGCCCAAGATCGGCGTTCACGAAAAAAGCCATGGACTTCGGCGGGGCGCTTAACTGCAGGTAATTTATCAGCACTCCTTTGGGCTTACCGGTTGTCCCTGACGTATAAAAAATTATCGCGTAATCATTCTCTCCGGCTTTTACCCCGGCAAAACCCGCCGCTTCCTTCTCCAGGAGTTTTTCGAAACTTACCGTTCCTTCTTCGGGCAGGCGGCAGGTAACAATACGCTCCAGAGAAGATACCCTTGATTTGAGATTAGCAAAAGAGATATTCGCCTTGTGTTTGGTGATCAGCACCTTTGCTTCGGAGTGAGACATGCAGGATACTATCTCCTCTTCGGTAAGCATAAAATCCAGCGGAACGCTGAAAGACCCGATTGCCCAGATAGGCAGATAGCTATAAATTTTTTCGGGCCAGTTAGGGAGATAAATTGCCACCTTGTCAAGCGGCCGGACTCCCATCTCAATCAGGCCCTGGGCCAGGGAAAAGACCCGGCCCTTCAGTTCGCTGAACGAAATGTTTTCCTGGCCAAAGACCACCGCGCTTTTGCGGGGATACTCTTCAGCTCTTCGTTTCAGAATATCGACTATATCCATATTATAATCCATACCAGTAGTTAACCAGCGGCTTACCGTCGGCAGAGTGGTCTAATACCACGTTCTTCAGGCGGCTGTATTCCAGCATTCCCTCCCTGCCCAATTCCTTGCCAAACCCGCTTTGTTTGAAACCTCCGTAAGGAAGCTGGTTGTAAAACATTCCATAAGTATTTATCCATACCGTTCCTGCGTTGATCTTCGCAGACAGCTCCTGCGCCTGGGCAAGGTCTTTACTCCAGATGCAGGCGGCCAGCCCGAAATCCACGCTGTTGGCCAGGGCGACAGCTTCATCCGGTCCGGAGAATTTGCTGATCAGGGCAACCGGCCCGAAAACCTCCTCCCGGAATATATGCGCGCGAGTATTCACATCAGCCAGCACCGTTGGCTCGAAAAAATAACCGTTTTTCAATTCGCCCTCTTCAGGAATCTTCCCGCCGCAGGCAACCCTTGCCCCTTCGGCCTTAGCCTTGTCCACGTAAGCGATTACTTTCTTGCGCTGCGGATCATTGATCAGGGGGCCCATCTGGGTCTGGAAATCTTCGGCTAACCCAAGTTTTATACGCTTGGCCTTGGCGCAAAAATCATCCAGGAATTTATCATAAATTCTTTCCTGGACAAAAATACGCGACATCGCAGTGCACATCTGCCCCTGGTTAAGAAAAATCGACGTAAGGCTGCTGTTCACCGCCACCTCAACATCCACGTCGGAAAATACAATGCCGGCGGATTTCCCGCCCAGCTCCATAGTCATCTTCTTTACGTTTTTCGAGCAATACTGGAGTATCTGTTTTCCTGTTTCATTGCTCCCGGTAAAAGAAATCATATCCACGCGTTTGTCCACGCAGAGAGCCTCTCCGAGCGCCTGGCCGCTGCCGTTTACCACATTCAGCACCCCTGCCGGCAAACCTGCCCGGCGCACGATATCCGCCAGCTTAAAAACGGTAAGCGGAGTGAAACTCGACGGTTTCAGGATAACCGTATTCCCGCATGCCAGCGCCGAGGCCAGCTTCCAGCAGGCAATCAAAAGAGGATAATTCCATGGAACGATTAGTAAAACCACTCCCATCGGTTCGCGCCGCAGGCGGGCGCGGGCCTCCTCCGAAACATCCAGGTCTTCCTCCGCAAGGTAATTTATGAAATTATTCCCGGCGAATTCAAACGTCTTGGCGCTTGAAGGGACATCCATAAAAGTTGTTTCCTTGATCGGCTTGCCGGTATTCTGCGTCTCAAGCGCAGCCAATTCCGCTGCGTCATCCAATATGCCCTGGGCGATCTTAAAGATGAACTCCCTGCGTTCAAGCAGGGAAAAATGCGGCCAGGGGCCTTTATCAAATGCCTCCCTTGCCGCAGCCAGGGCCATCTCTATTTCTTTTGACGAAGCTATCGAGGCCTCAGCAATCACTTTACCCGTAGAGGGATTAATTATATTCTGCGCGGAGGAAGTCTCCACGGACCGGCCGTTTATAAAAAGCGGGAGTCTCTGGATCATTTAATCTTCACCTCTTTAAACAGCGCGAAAAGCCGGGTAAAAGGCACATACCATTTGGAAAGCTGTCCCAGTTGGCCGCTTAGCTTCATCTTGCCCTGGGTAACCGCCACGAAAGAATCGAGCTTACCCAAAAAAACCTGTTCCCATACCGAAGCGGGAGCGGATATCACAAAAGGGGCATCTGCATCGAAATCCAGCCTC
Organism: uncultured Planctomycetales bacterium; assembly: GCA_964572435.1. Taxonomy (GTDB): domain Bacteria; phylum Omnitrophota; class Gorgyraeia; order Gygaellales; family Profunditerraquicolaceae; genus UBA6249. The sequence continues at coordinate 5,422 of CAZNGC010000054.1, forward strand.
ACAATCTTGCCTTTCTCGAAATTGAATTTGAAGACTTCATCGCAGCCATCCATGCGGATCGCCAGTTTCACCGTCAAATCCAGCTCTTTGCCTTTCTGGGCGATAAATTCATCTTTGTTCACCAGTTCCACGATCGCCTGGACATGTTCCTTGCTGAACATCGCGTAAGACTGCTCGTCTCGCTTCAGGTTATCGCGCAAAGCCGAATCCAGGCTGTCTAAAATACCCTTATCGAACAGGCGGGCGCAGGCCGCGCTCTTTACCGCTTCTTCCAGGGCCTCGGTAATATTCAAGGCGTCTTCAAAGTTATCCGCTATGGACACAGTCCCGTGATTCTTCAAAACCACCAGGTTATTCGCTTTTAAAGCCGCGATCACCGCCTCCGGGTCGGTTACCGTCGGCGTCTCCTGCGGGATTACCGGGATCTCCCCGAGGTAAAATTTTGTTTCGAAGCTTGTGGCCTTAAGCGTCTTGGCTACCGCGAAGTAGCCGTTGATCAGCGGCGGATGGCAATGCAGGACTACGCGGGCGGGAAAATTCCTGTAGACCAGCGTATGCAGAGGCAATTCCGAACTCGGCTTAAGCGCGCCCGAAGCATCCGGGTTGTTCAGGTTGACCTTCAGGATATCATCCTGCTTGAGCTGGCCAAGGAAAGTTCCGCTGGCAGTGATCAAAATATTATCCTCGTCGATCCTGGCGCTTAAATTACCGGACCTGGCTACCGCAAGGCCCGCCGCATAAAGACGGCTGCCGGCTTTAATAATTTCAAGTTTTAATTCCTGCTCGGGCATGCTTTAGACTCCTAAATAAATATGCTTGGTGATTAAATTCGCCGGGGTCACGTCAAAAGCGGGATAATACGCCTTCACTTCTTTCGGCGCGAGCATCAGCCCCTGGTAAACCTTCAGCTCATTGTCCGGACGGATCTCGATCATTATTTCTTTTCCGCTTTTTAATTTTGACGGCGGAGGACATAATACATAGAAAGGTACCTTAAAATACCTGGCCACCACCGCTATCTGGTATGTCCCGATTTTATTGGCGATGTCCCCGTTTTGAGTTAAATGGTCCGCCCCCACGATTACCTTGGTGACTTTTCCTAACGATAACAAATAAGCTACCATATTATCGGTAATAATGGTTACCGGAAATTTCTGCCGCATAAGTTCCCAGGCGGTTAAACGCGAGCCCTGCAGGTAGGGACGGGTTTCGGTAACATAAAAACTTATTTTCTTCCCCTGCTTTTTAGCAAACTCCGCGATTAACGGTATTGAGCCGCTGACATTGCAATGGGTAAGAATTACATCCCCGTCTTTAAGCAATCTGGCCATATCTTCTGCCTGTTTTATGCGGCCGGCCTTTAACTTTTCAAGAAAACCAAGAATGCATCTTTCTAACCCTGCGCCGCTTTTATCCCAGCCTAAAACTATATCCGTTAAAACTTTAAATGCCAGCGTCGGACGGGTGGCATTAATGGCTTTGGCTACCTTAGTTAAATTAACTTTCTGGCGTTTGCTTAAAATAAAGGTGTACATCACCAAGAGTACCTGGCCCACCGCCCGGGTCTTCATCTCTTTAATTGCCTTGCAGGCCTCCTGATAATTTCTTGCCTTTATGTAAATTTGCTTTTGCGGCAATTGAGTTTCATCAAGGATGTAGATAGTATTGCCTTTTAACTGTATCGGCCAGAAAAGCGGGGAGAATTTCATTATTTACCTTCCATCTTCTTTACCGCTTCCAAAGCAATCTTAATCAGGTTGCTTTCTGCCATATAATAAAGCGGGTTCATAAAGCCCATCTCCCCGGTAACCACGTTATCGCTGACTGCCAGGATAGAAGCGGCTTTTACCTTGTAGGTCTGGCAGATGGTCAGAAGGGTTGAAGAGACCATATCCACCGCTATTGCGCCTTCTTTGCGTTTGGCCTCGACGATCTCGCGCGTCTCGCGCAATAAGGCATCGGTTGTCCAGGCTTTCCCGCGATGGACATTTAAACCCATACCTTTGGCAATCCCGAACAATAAATCGGATATGCCTTTATCGCTGACAGTCTTGAAATCTTTATCCACATAATAAGGAGTGACTCCATCCCCGCGGATAACCTCATCCACGATAAACAGGTCTCCCACCTTAATATTCTCATCCAGCGAACCGCATGTACCGATGCGCATAATGTTCGGGATACCGGCATTGCACATTACCTCGGTAGTAATCGAGGTGTCCGTAGAGAACCTGCCTCCGTTTATCCCGGTGACTTTAATCCCTTCGAACGTGCCGGTATACATGGTATATTCCATGAACGAAAAGTTGCGTACGGGGTTCTCGATCTTCTTCATCAATACTTCCAGCCGGTCTTTCGGCCCCGGAACGATCGCGTATTTGCCCACATCCTGCGGCCTAAGCTGGACCATAGCCGTTAAATCTTTTCCCGTCAGGTGAACATCTTTTTGCATCTGCATGTCATTACTCTCCTTTTAATTAGGCGCGATACATGATCACGTTTGCCTTCTCGAGGGTGATCAAACCCTCTTTGACCATGGCATCGAGTTTAGGGATAAACTGGCTGATCTTTTCCTCACTATCCACTATTTCAACAACTACCGGCAGGTCTTCAGAAAGCCGCAGGATGTTCGATGTATGCATATGGCTCTTGCATCCAAACCCCATGAACCCCTTGATCGCGGTCGCTCCCGCCAAACCATCTTTTTTAGCCAAAAGTACGATCTCTTCATAGAGCGGTTTACCGTTGGATTTATCCGCCTCTCCGACGAAAATCCTCAATAGTTTTCCATCCGCGGGAATCTTCATATCGCCTCCCCTATAAAAGTCCCTGCCCTGAATAATATAAGCCCCAGTAATACGCTGAAAAATACGTTATTAAAAGCCCTTATCGCCTGGCCGTTGCGGAGCAGGCTGTCAGTCTCGAATATCAGGGTGGAAAACGTGGTAAACGCCCCGCAGAAACCTA
>CAZNGC010000055.1:0-8250 GCA_964572435.1 uncultured Planctomycetales bacterium
AATCTACCCGCCAGCTTGACGACATGGTTTTTGACAATGAGTTCTTCCTTATTTTCAACAAAAGCGAAGAACGTTTGCCGCTTATGAGCGTTGTCCCGCAGATGTGGTTTTTAATACTTAACGAGCTTATGAAGAATAGCTGGGGCAATATGATAACAGGCAAATGCCCGGTTATAGAATTTTCGTTTTATTTTGAGGCCGGCAAACTGATTCTTGAATACAGCGATAACGGACGCGGTATGACTAAAGAAATTGCCGGGAAGGCTTCCCTGATAGGATTCAGCACTTTTAACCAACATGTTTCAGCTATGCATGGATGGGGCCTGGGGATCCCGAAAGTAATAAGCCTGGTTGGTTTCTTTGACGGCGAAGTTAGATTTGAAAACAGAGCAGAAGGAGGACTGAAAGTAAAAATTAGCCTTCCTTTTACAGTATATCCCAGGGCTTTGCATAATAAGGAGGCCAGCTCGCCGGTTACCGAATCCGGGAATAGGTTTATTTCAAGGGTCGGCTATTATGCTAAGGTATTTTTGAGTAAGCGTATTAAATATGCTGTTTATCCGCAGGATGCCTTAATTTCTTATGTCGCAGGTAATTTTGGGGTTAGCCGGGAATGCCTGCAAAAGAACTTCTCTGAAGAGGAGATTTTCGCTTTAGGCCAGCTTGCCGGATCTATGTTAGTTAACCCATCAATCTGTTTGGTTAAATTGCTTCGCGGGGAATCTCCGTATGAAAAATATATCATTGACCGCCAGGCAATACGTTCATTTCTCCTCCAGGAAGACGTTTGGGCCAATCCTTCTTCGCGCGAGGCGTCTTATCCCCGGCACAAGACAATATTTAAGGTGTTTCTTTTGATAACCTTGAATAGCGGGGAATTCATGCCGCGGGCGCTTGAAGCATTAACTGATTTTCTTAGGGTTTTTCCGCGGCAGGAAAATGCCCATATTTACTTCCGTGAATTAGCCGTAGTCCTTGAAAATATCGCGCGAAATGCCGGCGTACATATACCCGAAGGGATTTCTGCGCTGAAGCAGTTTGTCCTGAAGCTGCCCGCTTCCGGCAGGTCTACTTTTGATGCGGACATATTCAGGATTCTCCAGCGGCGCACAGCGGTGGCTCGTGGAGACAATATCCCAGTGGTTATCCGTCTTTTGTATGATTTTCTGCCGGGCGGCAAAGCGCGTCTAAATCTGGAATCCTCTGATAACCGCGAGAAGCTTTTACCTCGCGTTGTTTCCGTACTTGATATAATTGCGTCCCAGAGAGAACAACATATATTCTTGGCCGGGAGGGAACTCTCCGGCATTCTATCCGATCCGCGCTTTGACGCAGCTATTGAGGATAACAGGCATGCCGAAATCATGTTGCAAGAAGCAGTTGCAGGCTGCCTGAAGCAGGTGGTTAGGAATCAGCTCGTATCCTGCCTGGAGTCGCCTTTTTATACGACAATTGCCGCGCCATTCATGGGTTTGTTTCTGCGTGCGGCATTGCTCATGGTTTTATTAGACCGTCGCGATAAAATTGGAGATATCCTTAGCGCCCTGATGATTAAAGACGGCAGGATCGATATTTTAGTCCATCCGTTTACTGCCGCATTGGCAACAGCCGCGGATATAGAGTTCAAGGAATACATTAAGCCGGAGAGCGATTTGAGTTCGGGTTTTCCTCGTATTAAGACGGAAGATTTGGATAAACTGCCTTTTTTATTCGGATTGAACGGATTATATGCCGATACAAAATTAACGAAGATAGCGGGCAGGACTGTCCGTTTTATTTCGGCAGGCAGAGAATACGCGCTTAAGTTGATGCGTGGAGATGAAGAACCAAGCGGGTTTAATTTTGAGGCCTGGGTGTATGCCGGATTGGCCAAAAGAAAAATGCACTATGCTGGTATTCTACCGGAACCCCAGTTGGCGGATAAGAATGCAGAAGGGGTGTTTTTAGGAAGGGTTCCGGCGGCAAGTCTTCCTTTGGCTGTACGCCGCATAAAAAATTCTTTATACCATACGGAAGATGGTTATTTTATCGGTTTTGTCTATAAGGCAGAGCCGGGGTATTTTGATTATTGCCAGCATATTCGGCCCGCAGAAGCAATCAAGTGGTTTGATGGGCTTGCGCGGCTGGCAGTTAATTATGGACTCCTGCACCGCGACCTCATTTCCATATTCCATGATATCAAGAGCGGCAGGGCGTATAATTTGTGCCATGTCCCGGCCGGGTGCGTAGACAATGTCAACCGCGCGGCGCGATACCCGAATTTCAGGAGAGATGGTACGATTGCCGATATTTCCCTGGCCCATCTGGGGACGTTATTGATCGGTTCATTACAGGCGCAGCTTTTCGGGATTATTTTATTTGTTTCCCAGCGCATATCGAAGAATGCCAATGCCGAGGAAGAATTAACCGGTATCCTGAAAGACGGCTTATCAAAGTACTGCCGGATACTTACCGGGGTTGTTCCTGCAGGAATGGAAACGGTAGGTTACCGTTTTTATGCTCGACATATTCTCTTGGGCCTTAGGCATAAAAAGAGAGGGTCGGATTTAGGAGAGGACAATGCGGCAATTTCAATTCATGGCCTGGTTGATCTGGTTGATTTTACCGTGCTTTGCATCTATAAGGAGGCGGTGGGTAATCTGCGGGCACCGGGCCCCGCCAGTTCACCCTTACTCGATACATCCAAGGACTTTAAATTCCCAAGTCGGTTTACGGTATTGGCGAGGAAATTAATCCGCGCATTAAAAAGGATATTCAGCTATGAGCCATCTTTTACTATTACTTTGCCAACCGGGATGTCAAAGGATCTATTGGACAGGCTGGAGAGAGAGGTTAGGGAGATTGAGAAATTAAGACGTTCAATCGAAGAGCGGTCCGAGAGGTATGGGGGTAAGGATCAGGAGATAAACAATGATAAGACCAGTTCGCCGCTGATGGACGGGGTAAAAAAGATTATTAACAAAATGTTCATATTTCCGCTTATTCTCGATTTGCTTCCGGGTTTATTTTCAAGCGGATTATATCAAGCGAGGCTAAAGGCTTACTATAATAAATTTGCCTCTGACGGTAGAAGGCAAGACCGCAAAGGGGTTATTTCTTTAAGCATGTCTCCGGCAGGCGCGGGGATATTCCGTTTTATATGCAAAGAATTGAAATCCGCTCAAAAGATACTTTCCGTAGGCTGTGGCAGGGGGGTTTTGGAAAGAATGCTTGCCGATACCGGCAAGGAAGTCTTTGCCATAGATATTACCGAACATATGGCGAATATTGCGCGCGGCGAAGGAGGAGTTTCCTTGGTCGCTGTTGCTGACGGCCAGATGCTTCCCTTTGCCGGAGAGAGTTTTGATGCGTTGATTTTCCCGGAGACTATCGGTTATATGAATATGCGGAAGGCTTTTAAAGAAGCGCACAGGGTGTTGAAAGATTCAGGGGCTATTATTATTGTTACTTTTCCTCCTTCGTTCGGGTTGCATAAGTTATACAGCACTCCCCCGGCGGGAAAGATAATTGATTCTTTGCAAAAATCAGGGTTTCATCTTATGCATTACATGGAGAAAAGGATCGCGTTTACCGGATTGGATTTCTTGTATTTCAGGGCTTTAAAACCCGGAATTCGGCTTACAGAAAATAAACCGGTGGAGGCTTCCAGCTCGCCGCTAAATGAAAGGCATACAGATATGCCGGGGAAGCAGGGAAGGCGCAGGGCGCTGGCCTATGGCGTTTCTATTTCCCTGTTTTGCGCAGCGTTGATTGCCATAAAGCCATTTTTTGCCAAAGAACTTATGGATACTCATAATTTAGCCCCTTTAGTCATCCAGGCGAATTATTATTTGCAGGCTTTTACTATCCTGTTTATTTATAAAACAATATGCTTATTAAAAGACGGCCGCAAGAAATTGCGGCTATCCGATCTAAAGGTAAGGATAAAAGAGGATTTAAAAATAACGAATAAATTCGACAGAAAACAGAAAATCACTTTAGTTTCCCAGGTAATCCTTTCCCAGATATTGACATCCCCGCTTTATTATCTCTCATTAAAACATAACTCTATATTGGTTTCCGAGATTATTATCAAAAGCGCCCCTATTTTTATAGTATTTCTTTCCCCGTTCCTGTCGGTTGAGAAGATAACCGCAAAGAAGTTGGCGGGCGTCAGCATCGCTGTTATCGGAGTCGCTACTGTCGTATGCGCGTCAAAAGAAAGCATGCTCTCCGGGACGATTACCTTGCTGGGGTTTGTCCTCGCTTTAGCCGCATCTATTGCCAACGCCCTTTCGGAAATGAATAAGAAAAAGACCCGGAATTTAATTTCGGCGTCCTCGCTGCTCTTTTGGGGATATTTAACTGCCCTGCCGATAATGCTGTCTTTATCCTATCTTTTTGGTGAAGGGTTTACGTTCGTATTGAACTTTCCGATGGCAATGATATCGTTTATAAGCCTGGTAACTTTGCTGGCAACTTATTTTGCCCTGGATTACATCGATCCTTCTCTTAACAAAAGCATTATCAATACCAGCCCGTTATTCGTCTTTATAACGCTTAGTATTATTACTTTGAGCGTCCCGGATATTTATTCGGCAATTGGCGTCTTACTTGCTGTCGGAGGAATTATCATGATGGCATTGAATCATTCCTCCGGGGGTTCGCATTCCGCTAAGGCACGGGCTAGGGCCAATCCGAAGTCTTCAGGTTTTAGCATTACCTTGCCAACCGGGATATCAAAAGATCTATTGGATAGGCTGGAGAAAGAAACCAGGGAGATCGAGCAGCTAAAACGTTCGATCAAAGAACAGCTTGGAAGAAGCAACAGCCCGGAGAACGGGAACGAGGTAAGATCCGGAGCGTCAATCTTCTGGTTGAGAGATCTGATATGGAAGTCCGGCAAAAGCCTATTCCCCGGTTTATTCAAGAACGAAACGGCTTTTAAAAACAGCTATCCTTTGGCAATTGCCTGGTGGCTTGAAGGTGTTCTGGCTTACGCTGTATCTTTTATCTTTGGGGGTAATTTATTTACCGCCTGGGGGATATTTATCTCCGGGCATATCTTAGATATCATGTTTAATTTCTTCAGGGATAGAGAAAGCCGCGCTCCGTTATTTAACCTGTTCGCTGCAGTAATTATTTCTTCCGTAAGCGTAGTCTTGGGGTGGGGGACGTTGAATCCGCTGTCTATGCTTATGCATGGGGCAATCAATTTTGCTTTCCGCATCTTATCGAAATTTAATTCTTTGGTTTGGCCAGGCAGGATGATCGCACCATTTGCCGTTGTCCTCGGCCTGGTTTCCGCCGGGGTAATTAACAACTCATTGGATTATTACCGGTTGGATGATGAAGCCAAGGCTGTGGCGCGCAATTATCCGTTCCCTTCGTTAGTGCAGGAGCAGAAAGAAAGAGAAATAGAGAATAGGGCACGGATAAAAAATTCTTCCTGGCAGGTTGAGCTCGCCAGTACTCTGGCATCCTTGCGTTCGGATTCTTTATCTGTTCAAGAAGCGCTGATAAAAGCCCGGTACCTTAAAGATCTGGCCGCCGCCTGCGCCGATACTTCGTCTTGCCGTTCCCTGAAAGATGTCAAACAGATCTTAGGTTTTATTTCCTGCCCCGAAGTCGCGAATGTCCCGTCTTTCGCGGTACGCGAGACTGTCTATCGCGCGAAGATACGTTTGCTGGTAAACGCCGTAGCTGTGTTCTCCGGGCACGAGAAGTACGCCGTACGCCGGTTAAGGTCGATGGCAGGGAGCTACCGGGAAAAGGTTACCTTGATGGATTCTTTGTTTCCTTTCCGCTGTTCGGAATCCAAGATGCTGACCAGCTTGCTGGTTGGACGCATAGATTTGGCTTGTGATGAACTACTTGCCGGCAAAAAGATAGAGTTTTTGGCAGATGAAGAATTCCCCGGTTATCGCGGGATAAACCTGATGCAGGGGCTATATTACGAAAACACTATTCCTTATGAGGAGTTTGCCTTGCTCCAGGCTAAAAGGAAATTAATAGCACAGGCAAAAAGAGATTCTGTTCACGTTATGCCGATTTCCCTGATTAGGCCTATCCTTGAATTGCGCAAGGCTCCCGCGGATTTAGTCGGGCAGTTAAAAGACGCGGCTTACGCTTTTCATATTCCTTTTGAGGTTGCCGCAAGCCATCTTATCAACGCGGATGACGTAAGATATACATTGTATGATGCAATCAAGTTCTACAGGATACGCACTTCTTCTGATACCGATGTAAAAGACGGCTATGGCCCGAAGAATATAGCTTTGCCAAGGCATATCAATGATGCCCTGGGCGGTATTTTCCCGGGGGGAGGCAAGACCACCATGGGGCCGTTCCAGCTGCGCGCGTATGAGGTCCGCAGGTATAATTTACTTAGTCGTTTAGGTATTGATGCCAAGGACAAGTCCGATCGTGAAATCAACATGCTGATGCTTAATCCGCGTTATTCCGCGGAAGCCTGGGTAGCTTTAAACAGGGCGCTTATTGATGAAGTCGAGACGGTGCGTAGCTATAATCAACGCAATATAAATGGCATTATTAAGCAATGGAACAGGAGCGCTACGGTAGGGCACGCATTTGTGCAGGCTTATTCAAAAGAATTCTTTTCGGCTCTTCCGGCCAAATTCGATTTAGGAAGAGAAGACTGGATCCTTGTTTTATACCATCCATTGTTCAACGGCAAGATGTTTAGCCCAGCCTCATCGCAGTATACAATTATAGTTTCCGGTATCGGTGACGGGAAGCCGGGTATTTTTACCGGAGTAAAAACGGTTAAAGATATTCTGTTGCTGCAATCTTTATTATCCAGTCGAGATATTTATCTTCAGCAGGCAGCCAGGCGGACGCTTGAAGATTTATCCCTGCATGGCGATGCCAATCTACGGGAGCAGGCGCGCAGGGTTTTGCTAAAAGAGACAGGTTCAAGTTCCCCTGTAGGCCGCAGGGATTTCTTGAAGATGTTATCGCTTGCGCTTTTGGGTTTAAGTTTTAACGGGATAGCTTATGCCGGCGGGAAAAAAGAAGAAGGTGATAGCTTCTTTAGTTTGTTTAGGCAGAGGAAGATTTACCAGGCTTATTTTAGCAGGGATTTTTTCAAGAGTTCTTATTTAGGTGACGATTATGATTTCGAGCGGCTTAGGAGATGGAGGTTAAAACAGGAGAAACTCTACGATGAACATTTCAAGCTCAATGCTGCAATCCGCCAACCTGTGGAGAATGATTTCAGCTGGTTTTTCCCTGCAGATTGCCCCGGAGATTATTCCGAGAGGTCGTATCGGCCGGGGACTGACCACGAGGCTTACGATATATTTATCGAAGAGGGCGCTCCGATCATGGCTTTTTGCGCCGGCGTGGTCGTAACAGCGATAGACGGATGGCGCTGCAAGAAAGGGGAGTGGATTGATGGCAGCGGGGCCGGGGAAAGGGCGGGCAATGCCGTCCTTATTTATAACCCTGTATTAGGCAGTTATAGTTATTACGCCCATTTAAACAGGATAGATGTAAGCGCCGGGGATGTTGTTAACCCTGCTGATTGCATAGGCCTGGTCGGCAGGACGGGCATTAACGCGATGAAGGCGTTATCCCACCTGCATTTTGAATACAAGATCGAACAGGGGAACGAGCTTATCCCCCTGCGTTTCAAGGATATCCCCGGAGCCAGCGATGTAATCATCCCGGCGAAAAGGGTGAGTTCGCCTTTAATGGCTTACGCTCAGAATTTGATAGCGAGTAAGAAATTGATTATTACAGCGGATGATGGGAAGGAATTCTCTTTTTCTTATGAAGACAGGTATTTGCGAAAATTCAGGATAGTGGTATTCGATGCCGATTTGGGGATAAAGGTAGGTTTTATTGATGTCCGGGGCAACGAGATAGATTCCGCCTTTGACGCAGCTGACATATATCCGGCTATCGAAGTCTTGCATGGTTATAACCAGCGTTACCGTGGCATTGGTTCGGTTTTGATGCTGTTAGGTATGTCGATAGCTGAATACAATGGTTATCGCAGTTTTAAGGTTTTGCATGGCAGGAATGCAGCGGGGTTCTATCGTGCTTTGGATTTTTCTCCGGGCGGGTATGATGGCAGTATTTTTGTGCACAATTTAGGGGAAGGGGATTTACCGGGAATAAATATCGAATTAAAAGAGACGGGTTTAACCGGAAGTTCTCCTGTTGGCGCGGTGGTGGCAGGGTGTAGTTCCAGCTTGCCTTTATTTTTGCCTACTTCAGGATATCAGAAGTTTGTCGTTAAATACT
>CAZNGC010000056.1:0-1426 GCA_964572435.1 uncultured Planctomycetales bacterium
TCAGGGTTATACGGCATCCCGTTAATTTGGGTTTGGCTTCGGCCAGAAATACGGCTATCAAGAATACCAAGGCCGAGCTCATCGCTTCTCTGGACAGCGATTGCAAGCCTTCCGCCTGCTGGCTCAAGCGTTTATCCGGGAGGATGGCTAATTCGAAAGTAGCCGGGGCGGGCGGCAAGACCGTTGAGGCGGATACGTCCAGCGTTGTCGACAGGTGGAGATCCGTGCACATGAAGCAGCACTGGGGGGATAAAGTATCCGGAGAGCCTCCTTTTCTATTTGGTTCGAACACGTTGTTCCGCCGTGACCTTTTGCTTGAGGTAGGTTCATATAACGAAAAATACAGGAGTAATTTCGAAGATGTGGATATTTCCAGGCGCCTGAGGGGCAAAGGATATCGCCTGGTTTATGAACCTAAGGCCGTAGTCAGGCACCTGAAGAAAGACGATATATCATCCCTAATGAATGCTTTTTGGAAATGGAATTTTTCCTTCTATCTCAAGCAGGGTTTCTATAATAACTCAAATAGATTCGCTTCCAAGATCAGGGACAATATCGGTTTGAGTAACCGTTTACTGGAGGAGGATATTAAAGGCAGAAGATACGGGTTATTGTATATCGATTTCCTGCTTGCTTTACACCATTCTCTCAGGGATTTCGATTATTTCAGTTCACACGGCAAACAGGAAGAATTCAATATCGCCGCGCGTTCGAAGATATCGGCTTGGTTATCCCTGATCGACCTTGCCTTTTTCTATCACCTTGACCGGGAAAAGATGTCAATGAACACCCTGGCGCCTAAAGAAAATGCGTTCCAGCAGAATTTCTTCGCCCTAGGCCTGCTTCTGGCTATCTTTACAAAAACAAAGTTCACGGATAAAAGATTCAACCGTATATTATATTCCCATCTTTTTTATTCTCTTCATAAGATCGGAGATAGTACCCTGGTAGGCAAGTTGTTAACCATGGTTGAGCTTCATCCGGACTGGAGCGATTTTGTCAAGAAAAAGCAAGCCAACATAGATAGCCGGTTCCTGGATGTATTGTCGGTGAATTTCAAGAATTGGGTCGATATTTTAATCTATCGTTTCCCAGGTATAGTAAGATTGATAGAAAAATCAGCCAGGCAGGCCGAAAACGCGATGGTTTAAGGAGGCTATTATGATGAACCTGAAAGATAAGATGCTGGTTACAAAAGTACTGTTGGTTTTTTCTTGTTTGATTGCTTCCTCCGGAATAGGCGTATTTGCCGGCGGGCTATGGTTGTTTTTCAGATTCAAGGGTACAGGGGCGTTCGCTTTCGCCTTCTGTATATTAATTATATGTTTGTTTCTGGCGGCTATGGTCAGGATGTTCGCCAATATCGGCCAGATCCTTTTTGACCTGCGATCGGATTTTCAGCGCGTATCCAAGGATTCAAGCGAGC
>CAZNGC010000056.1:1526-7913 GCA_964572435.1 uncultured Planctomycetales bacterium
TTGAGCAGAAGCTCAATCAGGAACTGCTCAACCAGCTCGAACTACAGGCCAACTCCCTGAACCAGAATATACAGGCCAATTCCAATACCTTAATCCACAAGCTCGAACTACAGGCCAACTCCCTGGTCAAGGAGCTCCAGGCGGTTATCTCTACACTTCAACAAGGCTCGCATGATTCAAGCGAGCTTGAGCAGAAGCTCAATCAGGAACTGCTCAACCAGCTCGAACTACAGGCCAACTCACTGAACCAGAATATACAGGCCAATTCCAATACCTTGAACCACAAACTTCAAAACCAGATCGATATACTCAACCGTGAGCTTCGGGCGATAATCGGAAGATTCCAGGAATCTTTGTCTGCGGTAAACGAACTAAGTAAAAAGTTTTCGGCAGTCAGGGATAGTTTTGGTCAGATGAATTGCGATTCCAAGGATATGAATAAGAATATCCGGCAGATCAAGGATTTCTTTGAGCGGATAGAAAGACACCTGGACCTCAAAAAATAATGCGGACAGTCCTTTTAAATCTTCCCTGGCGGCAAGGTAACCGTTTCGGGGTAAGGGCCGGTTCGCGCTGGCCGTTTACATCCGAAGCGGAAGAGAGCGGATATATAAGCTATATTCCTTTCCCGTTCTTTCTCGCCTGCGCCTGCGCCCTCCTTAAGAAAGATGGCAGGGAAGCGCGATTGATTGACGCGATAGCCCAGGGGGCAGATGAGAATTCGGTAATTGATGGAGTATCCTCTTACCAGCCCGGACTGATAGTCATAGAGATTTCTACCCCGTCATTTGAAAATGACATGCGCATTGCTTCTAAAATAGCGGAGGCAACCCCGGGTTCTTTTGTTGCTCTATGCGGTCCTCACGCCACGACATTTGCCGGGGAGATCATGCGAGATTTTGAATTCGTGGATTTTATACTACGCGGGGAATATGAATATATCTTGTTAGATCTGGTGCGCGCACTCGATAAAGGGAATAACCTTAAAACTATCCCAGGCCTTGCCTTTAAAGACAGGGCGGTTCATATCAACAGGCCCAGGGTACAGGCCGGTGATTTGGATAACCTGCCCTGGCCGGATAGGCAGAGGGATGTTATCTATAAATACAACGATGGTTTTGCGGGGATGCCTGTTCCCAATGTGCAGATGTATTCCAGCCGCGGATGCCCGTTCCGTTGTATTTTCTGTCTTTGGCCGCAGGTTTTATACTCCGGCGGCAGGCATAGGAAGAGAAATCCCTTAAGCGTGGTTGAAGAAATGGAGTGGTTAGTTAAGGAGTTTGGGTTTAAGGCCGTCTATTTTGACGACGACGTATTCAATATCGATAAGGATCATGTAAAGAGCATTTGTACGGAAATAAAGAAAAAGGGTTTGAAAATTCCCTGGGCGGCAATGGCCAGGGCGGATCTTATGGATGAGGATCTGTTAGCGGTTATGTCCGGTTCCGGGCTATATGCGGTTAAATATGGTATAGAATCCGCAAATAAACAGGTCCTGGGGCTTTGCAGGAAAAAACTCGATCTCCCCAGGGCCAAAAAGATGATTTCTTACACAAAGGAATTGGGAGTAAAAGTGCACCTGACGTTTTGTCTCGGCCTGCCCGGAGAAACAGATGGATCGGTGAAGGAGACGATAGACTTTATCGAAGAGGTGGAGCCTGATTCGCTGCAATGTTCTTTTGCCACCCCTTTCCCGGGTACGGATTATTACAGGTATCTGGAGAGAAAAGGCATTGGCTTGAGCGGGAGATTGACGGATTATGACGGGAACAATAAATATGCCGTAGCCCGGCAGGGTCCGTCCGGGTTGGATCTGGAAAGGTTAAGAAGTGATATCTGCCGTAATTTTAACTTTAAATAGCAGGAGATTTATCAAGCCTTGCCTTGATTCCCTGTTTACCCAGGATCCGCCTCCGGCGGAGGTAATTGTTGTGGATAACGCATCGCGCGATGGGACAGCCGATTTCATAAAGAAGGAATACCCCATGGTTATCCTGATTGAAAACAAATTGAACCTGGGCGCGGCACAGGCGAGGAACCAGGGTATCGAGAAGGCAAACGGGCAATGGGTGTTTTGTTTGGATTGCGATGTTGTATTGGAGAGCGGTTTCTTCCGGGTTCTCGATCTGGCGATAGGCAGTCTGCATTCCGAAGTCGGTATTATCCAGCCGAAGATATTGGCTGCCGACGGTAAGATTTATTCGGCCGGCATTTTAGTATCGTATCTCAGAAGATTTTTTGATATAGGCAAGGGGGATGATCCTATGAGGTTCAATACTTCCGGATATGTGTTTGGGGCTTGTTCCGCGGCGGCTTTATATAAAAGGAGCATGCTGGATAGTATAAAGGAGGCAAACGGTTATTTTGACAAAGAGTTCTTTTTTCTTTTTGAAGACGCCGATCTTTCCTGGAGGGCGCAGAGAAACAAATTCAGGGCCATTTTCTGGCCAAAGGCGGTATGCCGCCATAGAGGTAACAGTTCCGCCACCGGAGCCAGGCTCAGGCAATATCTTTGCCTGCGCAACAGGTACTATACATTGTTAAAAAACGATTCGCTATGGCAATGCGCAATTCCCTTCTTGATATACGATTTTCCCCGGTTGGTTTGGCTGGCAGCGGTTAATCCGCGCGCATTAAAAGCGCTTGGGGAAGTTTTCGTTTACGCACGCAAACTAAAACTATGAAAGTGACCAACGCGCTGGTAAGCGTAATTGTCGTAACCAACGGTTCGGGGGGGCATCTGCGGAAGTGCCTGGATTCCCTGAAGGGACAAGACTACCAGGCCATGGAAACGATCGTTATCGACAATTCGCTTGATCCGAATCTTGCCGCCGAGATTAACAGGGACTTCCCATTCGCGAAGGTTTATTCAAACCAGCGCAATCTTTATTACGGGGTTTCGCAAAATCTGGGTATAGCCTTGAGCAGAGGGGAATTTATCCTTTGTCTTAATGACGATGTTGTTCTGGATGGCGCCTTTATCCGCCTGGCTATCCGGGGTTTCTTCGAAGGCGGAGGTATCGGTATGGTCAGCGGGAAGATTTTAAGGCAGGACGGTTTGATTTTAGACAGTACGGGTTTATTCTTGGGCGCCGGGTATTCATCCGTGGAAAGAGGATACGCACGCCCTGACAGGGGGCAATTCGAGAAACCAGGTTTTATATTCGGAGTCGGAGGAGCGGCGGCTTTTTACCGCAGGCAGATGCTCGAGGATATCAAGGATAAATGGGGATATTTTGATTCTCGGTTTCTGATGTTTTATGAAGACCTGGATGTGTCCTGGAGGGCCAACAGGCGCGGGTGGAAGGCTTATTATGTACCGCAGGCAAAGGCCTATCACGTGCGCGGAGGTTCATTGCGCCGGCAGGATGGTTTAAACAAATCGATTGCCAGGAAATATATCGATGACCGGATGCACGCGGAGTTGATTAAGAACCGGTATCTTGCGATGTTTAAGAACGCCAGTTTGATTATGTTGCTGGCGCATATCGTACCGGTATTGCTGTATGATTTCTGTAGTTGGGCATATGTTTTGGTATTCCGGCCAAAGGTCGCCGGTCTCCTGTGGGAAAGCGTGAGGTTTTTAAGGCTCGGTCTCAGGCAAGAGGCCTAAGATAGCCCACCAGATTAAATTTACCTCGGGAAGGAAGAAACTGAAATCGTATAAATTGTGCAGGGCGAAAGCCGCCAGGCAAGCGGTTATCACCAGTTTTTCTTTGTTTTTTCCGATCCCCTCTATCTTATCCGCTCCGCTTCTGAATACGGATAAAATCAACCAAAACAGCGAGGCAATTCCGATCAGCCCGGCTTCGGCCCAGAATTGCAGGTATGAATTATGCGCGTAACGGGCATAAACGAGGTTGAAATTGCCCAGGCCTATGCCTGCGAACGGATGCGCCCAGATTATCCCAAGGGTATCCCGCCAGTAATTAATCCTCATCGACATGGAGAACATCGGGCTAAGATGATCCCTCCCGCAGGCGTTGCGCATCAGGAATATCATTGGAATAAAGATGACCAGTAGAAAAAGCAAGCCGGCTTTGGTTTTCTTGAAATCACCCTTGAGGCCTATGTAAATCAAAGCTGTCAGGAACAGGCTGATAAAAGCCCCGAGAGAGGAGGTAAGGAGCAAGGCGAAGGCCATGGGAAGGATGAAGAGAAACTTTTTATTGGATAATAACGCCAGCGGGCCGACCATAATCAAATATCCTGCTAGAATCCCCGGAGTGACGAATGGGAAGAAAACCCTTTTTTGCCGCAGGTAATCCAGGACAAACCGGTTGTCTATATTTTGCGCGTTTATAAAATTACCCAGATGCCTGAATCCGACAAAATACTGGTAGATAGCCAGTAAGCTGATGAGCGTCCCGCAGTACAATATCGCCGTTAAGTAATTTTTCTTGTCTTTGTTCGTGAGGTTTTGCAAAGCCATGATAAGCAGTACGGCTCCGAGGTATTTATATAATTCGGATGCGCTCCTGGTTTTGTCCATCGAGAAACACAGCGATATGGCCAGCGCCAGGATAAAAGATGCGGTTGGGAGAGCCAGCTTTTTAAAACCTTGTTTCCAGCAGGAGCTTTTGAACAGCCATACCGAAAGCAGGGCGATTAAACATAGGGAGTAAAACGAATTTGCCCGGGGGTACGCCAGGGAGGAGATGAAGGGACGGCAAAATATTAACGTCAGCACTAAATACTGCATCGAGAAGTATTCTATTTTAAAAATTTAACAGTGTCAAACAAATAAACGAGACGCTGAATTTGGCTGTCGGTGGAAGATATAAACAATGCATCGCGCCAATGTCGTTTTGCCGTCGAGAAACGAGCTCAAAAAATGCTTGACAATAGCACGATAATATGGTAAAAAATTCATATTGTGCGCAGGTGAAATTATGAACTTGGGGGAGGTTGGATAATCTAAGTTGGAAAAAATTGATTGATGTTTAAAGGGCTCGTTGTCGGAAGTTTAATCGGGGCCCTTATTTTTTTATCAAAACCTGCATTGATAAAGAAAAAGGAGATTCGGGGGAAATAATGGCGGTAAAGACCGTAGGTTTGACCTATGATCTGAAAACAGATTATAAATTTAAAGAAGGCGATCCTTTGGATGCCAACGCGGAATTCGATCATCCGACGACTATCGATGTCATCAGCAAGGCCATCGCGGCCAATGGCTTTAAGGTTAAGAAGATCGGCAACGCCGTGAATTTGATGGAGCAGCTGGATAATTTAGGAGTGGACATTGTTTTTAATATCTCTGAAGGGCTTATCGGCAGGAACCGTGAATCGCAGGTGCCTATTCTTCTGGAGATGGCGCGGGTACCTTTTGTTGGGGCGGATGCCCTGACCTTGGGGCTGACCCTGGATAAGGTTATGGCCAAGAAAATATTTATAGCGGAGGGGATTCCCACTCCCAGGTTCTTTGAAGCCGCTTCGGTCGAAGCACTGGTTGACCACGGGAATTGCAAATTCCCGCTGATTGTCAAGCCGCGTTTTGAAGGCTCGTCAAAAGGCCTGAGCGAGAGCTCCCGGGTGGAAAATATGGAGGAACTTAAAAAACAGGTTGACTTCATCACCAAGACTTACAAACAGCCTGCCTTGGTCGAAGAGTTTATTTCGGGACAGGAGTTTACCGTTGCCATTGTCGGTAACGATAACCCGGAAATAATGCCTGTTGTCCAGATCAAGATCGACGGTAAATTGAAATTGAACGATAAGTTCTATACTTTCGCGCGGATCACTTCCGACAGGCTGGAATATATTTGTCCGGCCAAGATAAATCAGGAATTAAAGAGCAAATTGGATAATTTGGCATTAAGGGTTTATAATAGCGTGGACTGCCGGGATTTTGGCAGAGTGGATTTCAGGGTGGATAACGATGGCAACCCTTATGTGCTGGAGATCAACCCCCTCCCCTCATTGTCTACCGAGGACGTCTTCATGATTGTCGCCAAACAGATGGGGATTACTTATGAGCAGATGATGGGCAAGATCCTGAACAGCGCGCTCCTTAGAAACGGATTGAATTAAATGAGAGTCGCCCTTACTTATAATTTGAAGAAAAAAGATCCATTGAAACCAGCGGATTATTTTTCGGAGTGTGATTCCGAAGAAACGATTAATTCCGTAGTCGCGGCCCTTAAGAACAAGGGGCATACCGTCGAGGCGATAGATTTGGAATACCCAGCGCTGCTTTCATATTTCAAGAAGAACCGGGTGGATATCGTTTTTAACATTGCTGAAGGCAAGCGCGGGCGTTTTCGCGAATCAGAGGTCCCGGCTGTGCTGGATTATTTGCATATTCCGTATACCGGTTCGGCCACTTTCTCTCTGGCCCTGGCGTTGAACAAGGGGTTGACTAAGAAGATACTTAAGGCCGAAAATATT
>CAZNGC010000057.1:0-7744 GCA_964572435.1 uncultured Planctomycetales bacterium
TTCCATCCTCATTCGTCTATTTATATAGAAGGAGGGTTTTATGCCTAGAAGCCTGCGTTTGTTTGTAAATGGAGTGCCTTATCATGTTGTCCAGCGGGGGAACAATAGAACTCCCATATTTTTCAAGGATGAGGATTATCTTTTCTTTTTGGAAGCCCTCTATGGGGCAAAGGTCAAATATCCTTGTTTGATCTACGGTTATTGCCTGATGCCGAATCATTTTCATTTGCTTGTTGAGCCTAAAGATAAAGACGACAACGTCAGTTTGTTGATAAAGCAGCTGGGCACCAGATATGTGCGTTATATCAATAAAAATTATCACCGTTCGGGCACGCTTTGGGAAGGGCGTTTTACGGCTTCACTGATTGATAAAGAATCGTATTTTTTAGCCTGTCTTCGCTATATCGAAATGAATCCTTTAAGAGCGGGGATAGTTTCTTCGCCGGAGGCTTATCGCTGGTCAAGTTACCGCATCAGGGCTTTTGGAGAAAGAAGCCGTATTTTAGATTTGGACCCTTGGTTTAAAAGTTTGGATTCTGATTCAGTACAGCGGCAGTTTAAATATCGCCGGTTCTTTCAAGATTCAATATTAGAGGCTACACTGGATTCCCTAAGGGAGATGACTAACAAAAACGGCATATTCGGTAGCTTGGTTTTCAAGGAGAGAATCGAAGAGATGATACGCAGGAAAGTTGTCATAAGGCCTGTCGGTAGGCCAAAGAAAAAATAATTCTGACCCCATTTTTCCTTGACATAAGTGTAATCATGTGGTAATCTTTAATTGTTACAGCGAGGTAAAATAGACAATTGAGTCTTTCGGGCGGAGTATGCCCGGAAGGCTTTTTTATGGACTAAGGCGTCCTTTACTTCCCGATAAGGGGAGAAAGGGCGCTTTTTTTATGGGAGTAAACGGGGATGGCAGAGGAAATTGTTTTTAACCGCCTGGTCAGGAAGTTGTCGCCGACCATCAAAAGGATAGCTTACCGGCTTAACGGCCGTTACCGTTCTTTTGACCATGACGACCTCTACCAGGAATCTTTGCTCCACCTTTGGAATGATTTCAACAGCGGCAAGCTCGCGGACAAGACGGATAGTTATATACTCCAGGGGTGCTATTTTCACCTGAAGAACTGTATCCGTAAGATAAACGAGAGGCCTAATGTGGTCAGCCTGGAATCACTTATAGAGGATCACCAGGGGGCTAATCTGGAGGATTCCGTTTTCAGCAGGCATATGGACCAGCCTGATTTGCGGGAGCAGGCGGATGTTAAACTGACTGCCGGGGCGATACAAAATAACGGTTTTTCACCCAGGGAAAAGAAAATAATCTCTTTTCTTGCCGAAGGCCTGACTACCAGGGAGATTGGCGGCAGGGTCGGCCTTTCCCATGTGGGTGTGGTCAAGGCGGTAAAGAAGATCAGGAAGAAGTCATTTAGGCACCTGGATAATTTTTAGTTACCAGAAAAGCGCGTTTTTTACTTGTAGTGGTGTAGGGCAGTTAAACTCACACATTGAAGTGTAGATAAAGACTCAGGCGTCTAAACCATTCTTACGGGATGGGCTGGACGCCTGTCCTGTTTATAAGGAGGTAACTGATGCGTAAATTCAAGACAGCTTTGGTTTTATGCTTGATATCCGGGTTTATGGTTTTTTCTTCCGCTTTTGCCGCCGATGGAGGGCTTTTGGACGGAGTTTTAGCGAATACCGGAGTAGAGGTTTCCGGGGATTTAGCTTTCAATTCCTTATATATGTGGAGAGGTATAATGCTGGATGGAGACGCGGTAGTCCAGCCGGGTTTATATGTGCGCAGCCCGGAATCGAAATACGGCAGGGTAAAAGTAGGCGTTTGGTTCAACCATGACCTGGAAAACAAGGATACCTTGAAGTCCAGCGAGGTGGATTATATTTTCGATTACACTTACGGTAATTTTTCTTTTGTGGATCTCTCTACCGGCTTTACCTATTATGATTTCCCGGATGCCGTACCCGATGGATCGCCGCGCGGTTTCAGCCGCGAAGTTTACGGCGGGATTACTTTCAAGAAGCTATTCCTTTGCCCGGCAGTTTATTATTACTATGATTTCGGTGAGAAAATTGACGGGGGCGGCGAGGGCAGTTATACCGTGGTCAATTTGTCCCACAGCATACCTTTTACAGTAAGCAAATACCAGATGAGCCTGGATTTTGCCGGGCACGTCGGTTTCAACAACAAGCAGTATTATCGCGGAAAAGGCGGAGACGCGGCTTTAGGGGTAGGAGTAAGTATACCTTTATTGAAGAATCTGACCTGTAAACCAAACATCAATTACACCGTTCCCTGGGGCAATATCAGCGATAAGAACAACGGTAACCAGAAGAACAGGCTTTACGGCGGGGTTTATTTAAGCTATGTATTCTAAACTAAAAACAGGGAGGGGTAATATGCGTATTCCAAAGGGAGGTTTACTATGAAAAGGATAAAGGAGTGGTTTTTAAGGAGGAGCCCGGCTGCACTGATCGCGGTATTGGGATTGGCTGCTTGCCTGTTGGCTCCGATTTCCGCTTTTGCCGCTGATCCATCCGGTGCCCAAACACTGGCGGATAACGCGTCGGCGCCGATCGACTATGTCTGGGTGCTGGTCTGCGGTTTCCTGGTTTTCTTCATGCAGGCCGGGTTTGCCATGGTAGAGACCGGTTTTTGCCGGGCGAAAAATGCCACTAACCTTATGGCCAAGAATACCATTGACTTCGTGATGGCTTCATTGGTATTTATGGCTTTTGGTTTTGCTTTTATGATGGGGCAGGACTACAACGGTATCATCGGCACCACGGGATGGTTCCTGCACGGAGAGAATTATGATGTAGGAAGGTACTTGTTGTTTTTCTGGCAGCTGGTTTTCGCCGGTACCGCGGCAACCATCGTTTCCGGAGCGGTTGCGGAACGCCTTAAGTTCAAGGCTTATTTCTTATACAGCCTTGTGGTAGCAGCGATTATATACCCTATATACGGGCATTGGGTATGGGGAGGCGGTTGGTTGTCCAAACTTCCTTTTGGAGCCGGCCATGTCGATTTCGCGGGTTCGGGCGTAGTGCATACTATCGGCGGGTTTGTGGGATTAGCCGGCGCCCTGGTGCTTGGCCCGAGGTTCGGGAAGTTCGGCAAGGATGGAAAACCAAAGGCTATCCCGGGCCACAGTATTACTCTGGCTGCCCTTGGTACGTTTATCCTCTGGTTCGGTTGGTTCGGTTTTAACCCCGGGTCAACATTTTCGGCGCATCAGTTAAGGATAGCGGTAGTTGCAGTTAATACAAACCTGGCAGCGGCAGCAGGCGCGGCAGTGGCAATATTGCTTGTTTTTGCCAAAACCAAGAAGTGGGACGTGGGGATGATGTTAAACGGATGCCTGGCGGGGTTAGTCGCGATCACCGCGCCTTGCGCCTGGGTAGAGGCTTGGGCGGCTGTGGTTATCGGTGCTGTCGCAGGCGCGCTGGTTGTTATCAGCGTTTACTTTTGGGAAAAGGTTGGCCTTGATGATCCAGTAGGCGCGGTAAGCGTTCACGGGATAAACGGAGTCTGGGGCCTTATCAGCGTCGGGCTTTTTGCCGACGGTACCTATGGTCTCTGCACCACCAGTGAACCTTTAGTTAAAGGCCTGTTCTACGGCGGAGGCCTGGAACAGCTGATCGCGCAGGTCATTGGAGCCGCAGTTTGCGTTATTTGGGCTTTTGGCCTCGGGTTTGTCACGTTTAAGCTGATGGATAAATACTTCGGGATCAGAGTTTCTCCTGAAGAAGAGTTGAAGGGCCTGGATATTCCGGAGCATGGTACCCCGGCTTATCCGAACTTTTACACGACCAATCAGGGTTAAATAGATAATTTAATTCTGCCGCCCCGCCTGAAAAGCGCGGGGCGGCAAGGGAGGATAAAATGAAGAAAATTGAGGCTGTTGTGCGCGTAGAAAAGCTCGAAGAAATTACCGAGGCCCTGGAGGATTTAGGGTGTCCGGGGATGATGATTACCCGCATCGAAGGCCGCGGCCGGCAGAAAGGCTTGGTCGAACAATTCCGCGGCAGGGAATTCAAGGTTAACTTCCTGCCCAAGATGAAGATCGAGGTAGTGGTAAAGGATAAGGACGCGGAGAAGATAGTTAATGCAATTTCGGATATCGCCAGGACAGGCGAGATCGGGGACGGCAAGATATTCATCTCTTCGGTAGAGGACGCCGTGCGCATCCGCACCAAAGAGCGGGGGGATATAGCCGTATAAGCATGCTTGACGATGAGCTGATCCGGCAGATGCTTAAGCTTAAAGAGGAAAAAAGGTATACATTGCACGATCTTTCCAAGAGGTTGGATATACAGGTTGCCACGATCGAGAGGTGGCTGAAGACAAAACATATTAACAAAGTTTACGCCCAGATAGTCAGAGAAAGGCTGGGGTTGAAGTAACGTTATTTTTTATATTTTTTTTCACATTGGATTAATCAAGAGGGTAACATCTTAACACAAGGAGGAGTTGTATGGATATGAAGGTGATCATCGATACGATCTGGGTCCTGATTACCGCCAAGCTGGTGTTCTTCATGAACTTGGGCTTTGCGATGGTCGAATCCGGGTTCGCGCGCTCCAAGAATTGCGTAAACATCCTTTCCAAGAATTTCGTTGTTTTTGCCGTTTCATCCCTGGGTTTCCTGATCCTCGGATGGGGCTTGATGTTCGGCGATGGCAATCCGTTTATCGGGCTCAAGGGATTATTTTTTGCCAGCGGCCTGGATAATTCTCCGGCAACCGGAGAGGCCTATAAAGGAGTTTACTCCGCCCTTTCCTGGACAGGGGTGCCGATGTGGGCGAAATTCTTTTTCCAGCTGGTCTTCTGCGGGACCGCGGCGACTATTGTTTCCGGGGCGGTGGCCGAACGCATCAAATATAAATCGTTCATCGTTTTTTCGTTTCTTATGGCCATGTTTATATACCCTATAGTAGGGCATTGGATCTGGGGAGGCGGTTGGCTTCAGCTTAAAGGCATGTTCGACTTCGCCGGTTCCACGGTGGTGCATTCAGTCGGAGGATGGGCGGCGCTGGCCGGGGTGCTGGTATTGGGGCCGCGTTTCGGAAAATATGCCAACGGCAGGGTCAATCCTATACCCGGGCATAATCTGTCCATAGCTACATTAGGTACGTTTGTCCTTTGGTTCGGCTGGTTCGGTTTTAACCCGGGTTCTACAATGTCTGCCGACCCGGTCGCGATCAGCCATGTGGCTATAACTACCAATATGGCCGCGGCAATGGCCACGCTTAGCGCGACCATATTGTCATGGATGTTATTGGGGAAACCGGATCTGGGCATGACTTTAAACGGCTGTCTGGCGGGGTTAGTCGCGATTACCGCTCCTTGCGCTTTTGTCAGTGTACCCAGTTCTTTGATCATTGGTTTGATTGCCGGGGTATTGGTGGTTTTAGCGGTAATCATGTTCGATAAGCTTAAGATAGACGATCCGGTCGGCGCGCTTTCCGTGCACCTGGTAAACGGCGTCTTCGGCACGCTTTGCGTGGGCCTGTTCGCGCAGGATAAGATAGTCGGTACAGCCACCGGCAATGGTTTATTTTATGGCGGCGGGACCAAACTCTTGATGGCCCAGCTATCAGGGGTCCTGGGGGTGGCGGTGTTTACCTTCGGTATTTCCCTTGCCTTCTGGCTTCTCTTGAAATATACGATGGGCATAAGGGTGTCCCTGAAAGAGGAAATCGAAGGCCTGGATATCGGTGAGCACGGTAATGCCGCTTATCCGGAGTTCTACGGAAAGAAACCGGCCTATACATTCCTTGATGTCAAAGGCGAATAAACAGCATTCATGTTAGGGAGGGAAAAATGAAGAAGATAGAAGCTATTGTCAGGCCGGAAAGCGTTGACGCGGTGCGCGCCGCGCTTGGTGCGGCGGGGGTTACCGGTCTTATGATTTCCGGGGTAGAGGGGCATGGGAAACAAAAGGGTGTTGTCCAGCAATGGCGCGGTGAAAAATACAAGGTTGAGCTTTTGCCGAAGGCCAAGATAGAGATTGTAGTCAAAGACCAGGACCTTGACCGTATTTGCAAGGTAATAGTCGGCAGCGCCAAGACCGGCGAAATGGGAGACGGCAAGATATTCATTTATCCGATGGAAGATGCCATAAGAATACGCACGGAGGAAAAGGGAGATCTGGCCGTATAAAAAATGCTGGATGAGGAGCTTATTTCGAAGATAAGGGATTTGAAGATCAGGAACGGTTATACACTGCATGAGTTGTCCAGCAGGATCGATATCCAGGTGGGTACTCTGGAGAGATGGCTTAAGACAGGCAGGATCAACAGGGTTTACGCGCGCCTGGTGAAAGAAAGGTTGAATTTAATTTAAGAGAAAGGCTATAAGGGGCTGTCCCCTGCTTGCCTGTTGGCTGGCAAGGGGGCGTCCCTTATAGTTTTGAGCGTTTTTTACAATTGGGTAAACACTTGAGTAACTAATTAAAAAGAGGAGGGGCAAGGAATGATTAATTCAGGGGATACCGCGTGGGTTTTGATCTCATCGGCTCTGGTGTTGTTAATGACTCCGGCGCTGGCGTTTTTCTACGGGGGGATGGTCAGGCGCAAGAACGTGTTGAGCGTTTTGATGCAGTGTTTTATCATTGTCTGCGCCTTGAGTATTCAATGGGTATTGATCGGTTACAGTTTATCGTTTGCCCCGGCCAAAGGGTTTTGGGGTTCTTTGCAATGGTTCGGGCTTAACGGGGTAGGCCTTGAGCCTTACGCGGATTATGCGGGGACTATACCGCACCAGGCGTTTATGATATTCCAGGCGATGTTCGCTATCATTACCCCCGCATTGATCATCGGCGCTTTCGCCGAAAGAATGAAATTCTCCGCGTTTCTCGTCTTTACGTTGCTTTGGGCAACATTTGTTTATGACCCATTATGTCATTGGGTCTGGGGTGTAGGGGGCTGGTTGAAGAACATGGGCGCGCTGGATTTTGCCGGGGGCACGGTTGTGCATATTAATGCCGGCCTCGCCGCCTTGGTTACGGCTATAATTCTGGGGAGGCGCTCTAATCTCGATAAGAATGTTCCTGCTCCGCACAATATGCCTTTTGTTGTCTTGGGTACCGCGCTGTTATGGTTCGGCTGGTTTGGTTTTAACGCTGGCAGCGCTCTGGCGGCAAACGGGCTGGCAGTGAATGCTTTTGTGGTGACCAATACGGCTGCCGCTGCCGCGGGTTTGAGCTGGGCGATGATTGAGTGGTTGCGTAACGGCAAGCCCACGATCTTCGGTGTTTGTTCCGGGGTTGTAGCCGGATTGGTTGCCATTACCCCGGCGGCCGGTTTTGTCGGGGTACTTCCGGCGATCGCCATCGGTGTACTGGTCAGCATATTTTGTTTTATCGCGGTTACCGTGATCAAACCGATGTTCGGTTACGACGATTCCCTGGATGCCTTCGGCGTGCATTGCGTGGGAGGTATATGGGGGGCTTTGGCTACCGGGTTGTTCGCTTCCAAGATGGTTAATCCGGCAGGAGCTGACGGATTGTTTTTTGGCAACCCGAAACAGTTCCTTATTCAACTGGCGACAGTAGCGATAACCATAGCTTACACGGCAATCGCCACGTTCATCATATATAAGGCAGTGGATTTAGTTATGGGAATGAGGGTTGACGAGAAGGCAGAGGCCATCGGCCTTGACCTGACCCAGCATCATGAAAGGGCATATACTGTTTTGGAATGACCAGGTAAAGCAGGG
>CAZNGC010000058.1:0-7654 GCA_964572435.1 uncultured Planctomycetales bacterium
CTTGAGCGCGCAGGTCTATAAAGTGAACGAGCTGGCGTTGGGTTTTTACGAAAACAACCTGAATACACAGGCTGCCGCTTCCTGCCGGGAGTACCTTTTAAAAAGAGGGATAAAACCCCAGACGGCCAAGCAATTTCACCTGGGGCTGGCCCTTTCGGCCTGGGATGGCTTGATCGGTTTCCTGAAAGGCAAAGGCGTGGGTTTTTCCGTGATGGAGAAGGCCGGGCTTGTCCTGCCGAAAAACGGCGGGGGGTATTATGACCGTTTCCGCAGCAGGATAATTTTTCCTATTTTCGATATTCGCGGCCGGGCCATAGGTTTCGGCGCCAGGGTAATGGATGAAAGCCTTCCTAAATACATCAATTCTCCCGAGACGCCGGTATACGTAAAAGGTAAAAACCTTTTCGGCCTGAATCTGTCAAAGGACCATATACGTGAACGCGATTTCGCGATAATTGTCGAGGGGTATATGGATTTTATAATCCCTTTTCAGGAGGGGTTGAATAACCTTGCAGCTTCCCAGGGCACCGCGCTCACGACTGAACAGATCAGGCTTCTTAAGCGTTATACGCATAATGTGGTGATGGTTTATGACGGGGATAATGCCGGAGAAATAGCGACATTGAGAAGCCTGGATATGCTTATTGAAGAGGGGATGCAGGTGAGAATAGCCCCGTTGCCGAAAGGGATGGACCCTGATACACTGGTGCGTAAAGAAGGTCCTGGCGGGATGAATAACAGGATAGGAGGGGCAAAGACCCTTTTTGATTATAAGCTGAATATTCTGAAAAACCGCTATAACATAAAGGAGGCGCATGGTAAAGGCAGGATCGCCATGGAGATGCTCTCGACTATAAGCAGGATTAACAACGCTATTGTCAGGGGTGAATATATCAGGCGCCTGGCGGAGGAAATCGGGGTTTCGGAACAAAATATAATCGAGGAGTTGGGTAAATTAAAGGAACCTCCGGCTGCCCGGGCTGATGGGGATATTGAACTCAAGAAAGTTTCTTCAGGGGCAAATCCGGCCGAGAAACTTCTTTTGAAATTCATGCTGGAAGAAAAAGATCTGATCGAGAAAGTCTTGCGCGAGCTTTCCCCCGAAGACTTCTCTGATGCGCGTACCGCAGAAATAGTGTCTCTGATGCATGATCTTTTCTCCCAGGGGAAAAGCGTTGAACCAAGCGTCCTGATGAACTATTTTAACGAGGATGAGGCCAGCCAGCTTGTCTGCGAATCGATGTTTATGCCTGAACTTAGCGGGCAGGAAAGGGAGAGGGCGGTTAACGATTGCATCGCGCGCATCAAGATACAGAGGCTGAAGTCGCGCAGGGAAAGCCTGCATATGCAGATAAAGAGCGCCCAGAGTTCAGGTGACGAACAGAGGTTAAACAGTCTTATTAAAGAATTCCATAATTTAATCAAGAAAGGCGAATGAGGATGAAGAAGAGAGAGCAGCCCAATAAGGATATGGAGAAATTGATTGCCTTGGGCAGGCAAAAAGGGTTCCTTACTTACGACGAGGTAAATGATTTGCTTCCGGAAGACCTGTCGAATAGCGTGGCTATCGATCATCTTTTCGAATTGCTGGGGAATGAGGATATCCAGGTTGTCGAGGGCGAGCCGGAGGCGGCCTTATCTGCTAATGGGGCCCAGCAGGACAAACAGGATATGATACAGGCCAGGGATGAGCTGCTCAATGAACAACTCAAGAGTGAGGAACGGTTTATGCCCCTGGATGACCCGGTAAAGATGTACCTTAAGCAAATGGGGTCGATTTCCCTGCTTAGCCGCGAAAACGAAATTGAATTGGCGAAAAAGATCGAAGATGCCGAAGATAAGTTCAAGCGCGCGGTCCTGGCTACCAAGTTTGTCAGGAATGAGATGCTCGCCGTAGCCAGGGATGTCCTGGAGGAGAAAGTCAACATAGAAGAGGTGATTAAGGAAGATATAAAGATCAAGAAGAACAACGTCATGAGCAGGTTCAAACGGTTCCTGGGAAAGGCCAGGCATTCGCGCAGCGAAAACAATACGGTCAATCTGATACTTCAGCTAAATTTTACCACTTCCGTAATCGAGGCGGCAGTGCGGAAATTAAACCTTCTTTTGCGCGAACTCGATCATCTAAGCCGTTCAAGCAAGGGTAACCGCGGCCGCAAGCAGCAGATCCTTAAGGAAATATCCGAGCCTTACAATAAAATTAAAGAACAAATGAAGCTGATTAAATCCGCCCATCTTAAGTTCAGCCGTACCAAGAAGAAGCTGGTGGAGGCTAACTTGCGCCTGGTGGTCAGTATAGCCAAGAAATACACCAACCGCGGGCTTTCGTTTCTGGATCTTATCCAAGAGGGCAACATCGGGCTCATGCGCGCAGTGGAGAAGTTTGAGTATAAGCGCGGGTATAAATTCTCAACTTACGCTACATGGTGGATACGCCAGGCGATTACCCGTTCGATCGCCGACCAGGCTCGTACTATCAGGATCCCGGTGCACATGACCGAGACGATCAACAAGATAATCCGCTTCTCGAGGGTTTTTGTGCAGAAGAACGGACGCGAACCCACTCCCGAGGAGATCGCCCACAAGATGCGCTTCCCGCAGGGAAAGATCAAGTCTATATTGAAGATCGCGCAGGAACCGATTTCCCTGCAGATGCCTATCGGTGATGAAGGGGACACGCATTTCGGAGACTTTATCCAGGATAAAAAGGCGGTTTCTCCGGCCAATGAAACAGTGCGTTCGATGCTCAAAGAAGAAATGAATTCTGCCTTAAGCACACTGACCGAGAGGGAGAAAAAAATCCTTATCCTGCGTTTTGGTATCAATGACGGAGCTTCACGCACCCTGGAAGAGGTGGGGAATGTTTTTAAGGTTACCCGCGAGAGGGTCAGGCAGATCGAGGCGAAGGCCTTGAAGAAATTACGCCATCCGTCGCGTTCGCGCCGGCTGCGTACTTTCATGGATATGACTTTAGCGCATCAAAGGGAGTATTAAACCATACCGGAAAATGGAAAACAAACGGAACAACGAACAACCGGGAAACCAGCGCAGTTGTCAACTCGAAGTTAATAGTTTGAAAGATAGCCCGGAGTTGGCAGTGATGAAACTGCGGAATACCGAACTTCAGCAAAAGGCGGTCCTGAACAATATACCGGATATGGCCTGGCTTAAAGATGTCGACGGTAGGTTCATCGTGGTTAACGAGGCCTTTGCCAAGGCCTGCGGATTCAGAGAAGATGAGATTGTGGGCAAGACCGATCTGGACTTATGGCCCAGGGATCTGGCCGAGAGCTACCGTTCTGACGACCGCGAAGTAATGAAAAGCAGGAAGCGAAAATGCGTCGAAGAAAGGCTGGTAGATAAAGAAAATGGGGATATCTGGATAGAGACTGTAAAGACGCCGATTTTCGACGACCAGGGCAAGGTTATCGGTACAACCGGCATCGCAAGAGATGTTTCACAGCGTAAATTTGAAGAAGAAAGGCAGAGGGATATCCGTTCCGAGCTGGAGATCAGGGTGAAGGTTAGAACTGCCGAGTTGACCAGTTTAAACGAGAATCTGCGTAATGAAATCAAGGAGCGTGTAAAGATACAGGAAGAGTTGCTCAACGCGAACGCATTCTTGAACAGTGTCTTTAGCGGCCTTCAGGATGGCCTAAGCGTTCTTGACCCGGATATGAATGTCTTGCGGGTTAATCCTACGAAAGAAAAGTGGCATTCGCATAACGCCCCTTTTATCGGAAAGAAGTGTTACGAGGCCTTCCACGGCAAGAAAGAGATGTGCAGGGATTGTCCCGTGCAGGAGACGTTGAAAACGCTGCAGCCTGCCTCCAGGGTGGTTTCTTTCCAATACGAAGACGGGAAGACAGGGTACCTTGATTTGTACAGTTTCCCGATGTTTGATGAGAAAACAAAGAAGCTTACCGGGATAATCGAGTATGCCCGCGAGATAACACAGCGCAGGAACGCCGAGGAAGCATTGCGCGTAAGTGAAGAGAGGTTCCGCACTATAGCGGATTTTACGTACGATTGGGAATACTGGCAGGGGACGGATGGCCGGATGATTTACATGTCTGCTTCCTGTGAACGCATTACCGGTTATAAGCAGGAAGAATTTATGAATGACCCAGGCTTGATCGAAAAGATCGTTTATAAAGAAGATGCGGAAAGGTTGCGGGATAAACTAAAGGAGTCCTCGGATAGGAATTCAAAGCTGGAAACGGATTTCCGTATAGTCAAACGCGGCGGCAGTATAGTATGGATAAGCCATGTTTGCGTGCCCATTTTCGATAAGGATGGAATATTTCTCGGACGCAGGGTCAGCAACCGCGATATCACCAAGAATAAGGAATACGAAGCGGAGCTGCAGGTTTACCGGGAGAAGCTTGAGCTTTTGGTCGAGCACCGCACGAAAGAGCTTGAGTCGGAAATAAAATCGAAAGAATCCGCGGAGCTTCAGGCAAAGAAGCTGCGCCAGCAGATCGAGTTTATCCTTGGGGCAACCAAGACAGGGCTGGATATTATCGACAAGGATTATTTTATACGCTATATCGACCCCGAATGGGCAAAGATATACGGACCATGGGAGGGGAAGAAATGCTTTAATTATTTCTCCGACCGTAATGAGCCCTGCCCGGATTGCGCGATCGAGAAGGCTTTTAAGACCAAGAAGATCATCGTTAGCCAGGAGATATTGGAAAAAGAAGGGAATCGCCCGATTTCGGTGACCACCATTCCTTTCCAGGATGAAAATGGCGAATGGCTGGTGGCCGAGGTGAATGTGGATATAAGCGAGCGCAAGAAGATCGAGGAAGGGTTGCGGCGTTACCGCGAGCATCTTGAAGAGATAGTGGATGAGCGTACAGCGGACCTCCTTCAGGAGGTAGCTTTGCATAAAAAGGCGGAGTTGGAGAAGAGTAAACTCCACCAGGAGCTGCTCAAGTCATACGAAAAACTCAAGAGTATTTCGCTCGTGGATTCTCAAACCGGGTTGTACAACCGGCGTTATCTCCAGGATGTAGTGGAGGTGGAATTTCACCGCACCCGCAGATTCGCCCACAGCCTGGCAATTATCATGCTGGATGTCGATTACTTTAAGTCAATAAATGACGTCTATGGCCTTGCCTTTGGCGATCTTGTGTTAAAACAGCTTGCCAGGCAGCTTAAGCGCATGGTGCGCAGGTATGACGCGCTGATCCGTTATTCAGGAGAAGAATTCATAATTATTTCTCCCAGGTTGAACCGCGATCAGGCATTCGCTATGGCGCAAAGGCTGTTGGAGTCGCTTAATTTCATGAATTTCGGGAATAAAAAGCACAGCGTAAGGCTGAAGATGAGCCTTGCCGCGGTTTCTTTTCCCGAGGACAGGGCTAAAACCGGGACCGACTTGGTCAATCTGGCTAATACTGTGCTTAATAAGGCCAAGGAACAAGGGGGGAACCGCGCTTATTCCACGCTCGATATGAATCATTTCGCGGGAAAGCACAAAACGTCCAAGCTGCCGGGAGTTAAGACGCTCAAGAAGACTATAGATAAGCTTACCAGGAAATCGAAGCAGGGACTTACAGAATCGATTTTCGCTTTCGCCAAAACCATAGAGTTGAAGGACCATTATACAGGGGAACATGTGGAAAGCACCGTGCATTACGCAACGGAGATAGCCAAAAGCCTGGATCTTCCCCGCGAAGAGATAGAGTTGATTAAGCAGGCGGCGATGCTTCATGATCTGGGGAAGATCGGTATCAGCGAAAATATACTGCTCAAGAAAGGCAAACTGAACAAGAAGGAATTCGAAGAGATCAAGAAACATCCGCAGATCGGCGCGGACATAATCCGCCCTATCCAGTTTTTGCATGCCCTGATCCCTTTCATTTTCTATCATCATGAAAGATGGGACGGGAAAGGTTATCCCAGCGGCATAAGGGGAGAGGATATTCCCGTAGGCGCCAGGGTTATCGCTATTGCAGATGTCTATCAGGCCTTAATCAGCGACCGGCCATATCACAAAGCTTTCCCAAAGGCCAAAGCCCTGGAGATGATCAAAAAAGCCTCCGGAGCGCAATTCGACCCACGTATCGTGAATAATTTCCTTTCCGTTATTAAATCAGAAAAGTAAACACTCCTTCATGTTTTTTTATCCGGAATGAATGGATGAAAGATAACAATCTTAAGACTAGATCATGTGAATGTTGTATTATTGGTGCTGGCCCTGCTGGTTTAGGGGCGGCTTTGGAACTGGTTCGTCAGGGGGTTAGCGATATACTGATCGTGGATAAGAACCGTGTCCCCGGAGGGCTTTGCCGCACTGATACTTTTGGCGGGGTGAGGTTTGATACCGGGCCTCATCGTTTTTTTACCAGGGATAGCATGATATACAAGCTATGGCATGATACCTTGGGAGATGATTTTATTCCCGTCAGACGCTTTACGCGTATTCGCTATGAAAACAAATATTTCAATTATCCGTTGAGATTCGCGGATATATTCAGGCTGGGGCCGGCTGAATCGTTTTCTGCTTTTGTTTCATTTGTCGTTTCCCGCGGTAAAGTATTAGGGAAAACGGTAAGCTTTGAGGATTGGGCTGTCCGTAAATTCGGTTACGAGCTTTACTTAAGGTTTTTTAAAACCTACACTGAAAAAGTATGGGGCCTTCCGTGCAGCAAGATCAGCGCGGAATGGGCAGGGCAGAGGATAAAGGGGCTGGGCATAACCGGCATACTCAAGAAGATGTTTTTGCCATCGGGTGGGAACGAAGCCAGGACCTTGGCCGGATATTTCGGGTATCCGTCGCTGGGCTCGGGTCAAATGTATGAAGCATTGAGGGATGAAATTGCTTCCGCAGGGGCTTCTTTTATTTTTGGATCGACAGCCAATAAGTTTAACCGTAAAGATAACCTGATTGAATCGGTGGATGTGGCGGGTGAGCACGAAGAAGCGGTGAGAATTTTCGCTAAACATTTTTTTAGCAGTATTCCGTTGAAGCGATTGTTCTCTTCTTTTGATCCTCCGGCTTCCGCTCCGCTTATCCAGTTCACGGATAATCTTATGTATCGCGGGCATATTACCGTAAACCTGGTTGTTGAGAAGAGCGGGCTTTTCCCGGATCAGTGGATGTATATACATTCTCCGGAAATCAAAATGGCCAGGGTAGCTAATTACAATAATTTCTCAAACAGGATGGCTACTTCTAAGTCAATTACCGCCCTTAGTGTGGAATATTTTGCTTTCAACGATGATTCTTTATGGGAAATGCCGGATAAAGGTTTGTTTGATTTAGCGATGGATGAACTGGATCGCTTGGGGTTATCCTCTGGCGCGAACGTCCGGCCTGCCGGCTTGGTGCGTGAGCCGGACGCTTACCCGGTTTATGGTATAGGGTATGAAGGGTTTTATAGCCGGATTAGCGCTATAGCTTCGGATTTCCCTAACCTGTATACAATAGGGAGGGCCGGTCTGCACAAATACAATAACCAGGATCACTCATTGTTAAGCGGGATACTGGCTGCCCGTAATTGCCTGAAGTCTCTGGGAGCTCCGTATGATTTATGGAGGATCAATACGGATAAGGGATATAGCGGGTATTAGTTATACCGTTGTTCCGAAAGCGGAGCGGAGATCCCCAGGAATTAGGTATGAAAAGATTTTACAAGGTTTT
>CAZNGC010000059.1:0-3454 GCA_964572435.1 uncultured Planctomycetales bacterium
TTATCTTCGGGATTATTTTCTTTGGGGTAATCCGGGGATTGCGCGACGCGATGTCGGGATTCTTTGTCTTGAGGAAAAGGGTTATCGCCGGGAAGAAACTCGATCCGCGCGGGTACAAGATACTCCTGGAGGTTTTGGTGAAAGGGGATTATGGCAAAGTTGCCGAAGTCCCTTATGATTTTGTCGAGCGAAGAAAAGGAAAAAGCAAGGCGGGGGCGAGGGAATGCTTGAGGTCGTTTTTTTACCTGTTCAGGCTTAGGTTTTTTTCCGGCAGGCTTAAAAAGCTTGAGATGGAAGATGACTTGTGATATGGTAATAAAATATGATTTGTCCGGTTTGGCGAAGAAGGAGCCCTGGTGAATATATTCGTTGGTAATTTATCGTTTAGCGTCAGAGAAGGCGATCTTTATAAGATCTTCGCCGGATACGGCCGGGTGGAGAAGGCAGTGATTGTGATGGATAAGAACGGCAGGAAATCCCGCGGGTTCGGGTTTGTCCAGATGCCGGATGAGCAAGCCGCCAAATCAGCGATCTCGGGGCTGGACGGCCAGGAGGTATCGGGCAGGCAGATTAACGTTGCAGCCGCGAAGAACGCGGATGCCCCGGAGCCCGGATTACCGGCCAAGGGGCAGCCCTTTAAAAGGACCGGCAAGTATAAGCAGGGCAGGCGCTCGATCAGTTATATGAAGAAGAGAGGGTGTGCTGTCCCGCCGGTTGAGCGCAAGTTTAAGGCCAATCCCATGCGTTGGCGCAAGAAGCCGAGACGGCCCGGCCATTCTCAAGGGCCCCGGGAAGATCTCAAGCCGTGGGAGAAGCCCGAAGGCAGCCAATCGGGGCCATGGATAAAACCCGGGAGCGAGACTACACCTCGGCGGAATCGCGTGAACAAATCAAAGCCTTGGGAGAAGCCCGCGGGTGGATTCAAGCCTTGGCGTAAAGGCGGCGCCGTTTCGCGGAAGCGCCATTCAAAGAAGGCGAATCTGCCCGGCCATAAGAGATGAAATTAAAGCTTAATCTTTTTCCAGCTTGCGTCGACATGGAAAAGAGGGTAGCTGAAATTATACAAAAAGCTGTGGAAGGAAGGGCCAGCATAGTTGAAATCGCTTACGGCCCGTCGGGGGATAGCGTTAAGAAACGCCTTCTTAATTTCTTGAACAAAAAAGAAATACGCCTGCTCTACTCGAGGCTGGAGAAGACTGATAAAGGCTGGGGAAGGGTTTATCTTCATTTTAGGTGGGAGTAAGGGGGATTATGTCAAAGAAAAGTATCATCGATGAATTTTATTCGCTGGTTCAGGTGGATGACCCCGACGGCCGTTACGCAGAAGATATCAGCGGCGGAAATTACTTCGGCATGCCCCTTGAGAATATCGTGGCCGCGGAAAAGCGCCTGCGTTCGGAGCAAAGGCGCGGGATAGCTTATTTTTCCATGGAATACGGCCTGGCAACCAGCTGTTACAACAAATTTTCCAGCCGTTTTCCCTTGAAGGAGGAAAACCGCCTTCCGGAGAACGCTGTCTTTTCGAATTTCCGCGTGGCGGATTATTTCTTCGCCCTTAAGCCCGACAATATCATCGACCTGCCTATTTACAGCGGCGGCCTGGGTGTACTGGCAGGAGACACGGTAAAGACCATGGCGGATTATAAGCTTCCGGCGGCAGCGATAGGCATACTCTGGAATTCCGGTTATTTCAGGCAGAAGTTCTGGTTCAAATACGGCCAGGCGCCGGAGAAGATGCGCTGGGACCCATTCACTTATCCCGGCCTCCTGCCTTTAAAGAACAGGATAAAGATTTCGCTTAAGCCGGAGGATGTGTACTTGCGGCTCTGGAAATACTATGTTTACAGCTACAAGCTCGACGGGGTAATCCCGCTGGTACTATTGGATTCGAACATCGAGCCGAACAGCGAGCGCGCCAGGAACCTTACCGACCAGCTTTACCGCAGCGATAATGTCCTGTTGAAACTGCTCCAGCGGGTGATCCTGGGCTTCGGCGGCATAAGCGCCCTGGATGAGCTGGGGTATAATATCGACACTTACCATCTTAATGAAGGCCACGCGGTTTTCGCTTTTGTCGCCAGGGCCAGGGGGATGGACCTTGAGGAAACGGATAAGCTCAAGAAGAATTTTGTATATACCTGCCATACCCCGGTCGAGGCCGGGCACGACAGGTTCTCTTTCGACGACCTGAACAAAGTGCTCAAGAAGGAAGACATCGATGTTATCGAGAGATTCGGTAAAGAGCGCCCGGGGGTGGCCAATCTGACCCTGCTTTCGATGAATGTTTCTTCGGCGATCAACGCTGTTTCCCATAACCACCAGAAGGTAATGCATATCCAGTTCCCGAAATACAAGGACCAGATACAATACGTCACCAACGGCGTGCATCCTTATACCTGGATGTCGGAGAAATTCAAAGGTTTGTTCGAGAAATTCCCGGAGGCCTTCCCGGATTTCAAAAGCAACCCGATGATTTTGTCGAAGGCCGCGGCTCTAAAGCCCGATGCCGGTTTTCGCCTTTCTCTGTGGCAGGCGCATCAGGAGAACAAGGCGCAGTTATGCAAATTCCTGGACAAATGGAGGCTGGATAAAGATATCTTTACGATCTGCTGGGCGAGAAGGGTGGCGGCGTATAAGAGGCCGAGCCTTATACTGCATGATATCGGTAAGTTGATACGCATCGCCGAGGAAACCGGGCCGCTGCAAATCATCCTGGCCGGAAAGTCGCATCCAAACGACAACCTGGGTTTTACCTATATCAACGAGATGCTGGATAAGGTTGACAGGTTAAGAGAGGATTATGATAAGTTGAAGATCATTGTCCTGGAGAATTACGATATATCCCTGGCCAAAATGCTTACTTCAGGGGTTGATGTATGGTTGAATAACCCTCTACCGCCTTTCGAGGCCTCCGGCACAAGCGGGATGAAGGCGATCTTAAACGGCGTATTGCAGATGAGTACGGTTGACGGCTGGGTGGCGGAGGTTACGGACAAGCAGATCGGCGCTTTCTTCGGCTACAAGAATAACGAGGGCAGTGTGGGCAACGAACGTGACTTGCATATGAACGAAGATTCCGAAGAATTGTATGGGACTTTAAGCGGCTTGGTACGTTTGTATTATAAGACTAACCAACAGGGCAAAGTGGATGTTTCTTCTGCCTGGATAGATATGATGATTGAATGTATCTGTGCCGCGGCGCATTTCAATACCTACCGCATGCTCGATGAGTATAAGAAGTTAATTTGGAAGATTGATTGAGTGTTCTGTTAATTACTTTGGCTAATACGGCGCTATAGTTTTATATTCCGCCATCACTAAAGTTTTCTTAATTCTTCCGTTTTTGGTCAATTTCGGCTTAACGTATTCTTTTTTCTTTGTTTTGTCCTTTATGTCCACCTCCTTTAATTACAGCTCATACGGGCTCATACGGTATGAGCTGTAATTAAAGGAG
>CAZNGC010000059.1:3464-7578 GCA_964572435.1 uncultured Planctomycetales bacterium
TAAGACACACTGATTTTACTCCAAATAATACTGGCTAATACGGCACTATACTTTTAGCCTCCGCCATCACTAAAGTTTTTTTAATTCTTCCGTTTTTGGTCAAGCTCGGTTTAACATACTCTTTTGTCTTTGATTTCTCCTTCATGTCCGCCTCCTTATTGGGAATTTCTAATAAAGTATGTTCTAAAAACAACAGTTTGTCAATATCAAAAACCAATAACCGTTATTGCCATATTTAAATGGAT
Organism: uncultured Planctomycetales bacterium; assembly: GCA_964572435.1. GTDB lineage: Bacteria > Omnitrophota > Gorgyraeia > Gygaellales > Profunditerraquicolaceae > UBA6249. The sequence continues at coordinate 3,710 of CAZNGC010000059.1, forward strand.
ATCTCAAGAAAATCAGACGCGTTAAGTTTATTGAAAGAAAGTTTGTCCGGCGGCAAGACCTGTTCGCTGGAAATCTTAAACAGCTTTAGCATGTACCCGCTATTCGAGGAGGATAAAGCCGTAGAGATAGCAGGAGCGGTTATTAAAGACATTTGTTTCGGTGATATTGTTGTTTACAAGGGGGGAGCATGTTTAATAGCGCACCGCTGCATACGTATTTTAGAAAGCGGTAAGGGAAAAGCGGTTGTTGTCAAAGGAGACAACTCTGCTTTAGCTGACAGCTGTCTTGTGTCGGATAGTAATCTTGTCGGGAAAATAGTTTCTTTTAACATAGGCAGGAAGAAGATCGATTGCGGCGCTCATTTCTGGAGGATAGCGAGTTTGATACTGACGTCTATTTCGCTGCTGGAGGCTGGGTATTCTTCGCTGGTTTTCCGGTTAAGGCCGGGAGGCGCTCTATATATTAAAAGGGGTTTGATGTTTTTCGGAAGGATCTTAAGGCAGATAAGGGGCTGGCTGCTGAAGATAATGGTTTGTTGGATTAAGGTATGTTCTTTGTGTTGAGCAATTTCTGGAAGATTCCCCCCGATATATTGTAATCATGGTAAATCAATTCGTAGAAATTTGTTTTTTCTCCAAGCCGGAATATCAAGCTTAGCATCTCCGCGCTCATTTCTTTGTTTATCCGCTTGTTTTCTAACATGAGGTTTTCTTCAATTACCTTAAATATCCCGGATTTCCTGGGGATTCCGCATAGGCAGGCATTTTTTTGAGAGGAATACCCAGGGAAGACAACAATTATGTTTTTGACGGATAAACGGGATTTTCTTGAAGTTATCCCGATGCGCTCTGGGTCAAGGAAAGTTTTCCTTTGGATATTCCGCACCTTTACTTTCTTGGCAAACGGAAGGATTTCTATATCCTTGCCGTTATCTCTGACAAAGAAGAAATCGTCGCAGCAAAGGGAGAAACCGTATTTTAGGGAGGCAGAGGCAATGGTGGATTTACCGCTTCTGCTGGGGCCAAATACGGCTATAAGGTGTCTGCCGGATCTTATCAGCGCTCCATGCAGCGGGTAATAGCCCAGATGAAGAAGCATCTGCCATAAAGGGTCAAGCAGTATGGCAGCTTGCCCGGCCCTGGGAAGCCTGGGGCATTGGCTGTATATTATTCTTCTTTTCGCGTCAATGATTGACCCTTTGTACAGGAAAAGCCCATTTTTTCTTGCGGAATGCAGCTTGGCGGGCGTAACTTTTTGATAATACAATGTTACATCAATAGCCCCGGGGCAGCGGTAATTTGCTATATCCGGGTCGAAATATTCGTCCAGCAATTCAATAATACCATTCTCCCCGGTTACTATATTAATTTTTACCCCAACCGCGCTATAGGTTTTTTTAAGTGGATTATCGCTTACTTTAGACATATGCAGTAGGAAATTTTATCCGGCCTTCTCGATTATTTTATTATCAAGCAGGTCTTCCAGCAGATTTTTGATATTGGCTTCGAGTTTTTCGGCAGGTTCGTCAAATTCCTGTTGCTGTTCTGTGAGGAGAGAACTGAGAGATTTGGCTTCGGCAATAGCCTTTAGTATATCGGCGCCTGTTTCGTTTAAGCTGAAATAGTCCCCGGTTTCCAGGTTCAGGATGATTATTTCATCGTCAATCTGGCGCCAGCTGATATCCTTGCCAATGCGGTATTTTTCAGTTAATCCCATATTTTCCTACCTTGGCGGGTCAGTAAACCGGTTAAAGACTAATGATATTAGTATAAGCGATTACTCGTAATTGTCAAGCCGCGGGCAAAATTACTTGTAGAATACCGGGGGGTAGAATATAATAATAAAAATGCCTATTAATACGATGAATTCCTGGAAAAAGTTTTTCAGGCCGACAACCGTTATCTTTTTCGTCATATTTAGCGCCGCTTTTCTCATCCGTTTGCGCGGGCTTGGGATGAGGGATTTCTGGTATGACGAGATGTTTTCTGTGTATTACGCGAACAACCCCTGGGGCAACTGGAATGCCCCGCTGTACTGGATAGTCCTTCATTTCTGGGCGAAGATTTTCGGTTTCTCGGAATTCAGCCTGCGCTTCCCTGGAATGCTTTTTAGTTTTTCTGCCATCTGGGTTATTTACCTTCTGGCAAAAAGACTTTTCAATAAGAATACGGCGCTGCTTTCCGCCGCCCTCGCCGGATTTTCAGCCTTTCATATATGGTATGCCCAGGATGCCCGCGATTACAGTATGTTCATGTTTTTCGGGACACTTTCTTCGTACCTGCTCGTTTTGGCGCTTAAGAAAAGCGGGTATTGGAGATGGGTGTGGTATTTTGCCGTTGTTTTTACCGGGATATACACTAATTATTACGTGGTATTGCTGGTCGGCGCCCAAATCCTGTATTTGTTGATTATCAACAAGTTCCGTCCGAATAGATACTGGCTGTTTTTTCTGCTTCCGGTATTCGTCTTTGCTCTTTATTTTCCGCGTTTCTTGTCCAAATTCAAGGCAGTTATGGAAGGGTTCTGGATTCCTGATCCCGGTTGGCGTTCTTTCGCTATCATCCTGGATAATTATATTCTCGGATACAGCGGTACCCATTTTCTATATTTGCTCTCATCTATCTTGGTCCTGGTTTTGTTCGCGAATTTATTATTGCTTGTCCGCAGGCAAAAAGAGGCAAGGAAAAGCATTATGTTCTGCTGTGTCCTTTTGTTCGCGCCAATGATCGTGTCTTTTATTTTCTCAAAGTTGTTTTTCTCGATCTTCCTTAACCGCTCCTTCCTGCTTTTTAGCCCGTATTTTTATCTCCTGATTTCTTACGTTGCCCTGGAATTAAAAAAGACCGCAAGGTTCATTATGATCGGAAGCACGGTTATCATTTTCATCATAGGGGCTTATCTATATTCCGTTGGGCATATGTATCCTCCCGAAGAGTACCATCCCGGGACGCATTTTACTAAACCGGTTAAGCCGCTTGCGGAATTCCTGAACAAGAATGTCGGGCAAGGGGATATTGTCGGTTTTAGCGGACTGACTCTTGTGCCGGGGGTGAGGTTTTATTCCGGCGCAGGAGAAAAGTTTGATTATTACCTGTTTTTTGACCCTAAGTTTTGGGTGTTGAAAGGTTCCCGGCCGAGAAGAGAAGGCCGGCGCAGTGTGCCGTTAGACAAGATATCCGGCATAGAATTCAAAAGGGTATGGCTGGTTCTTCTTAACCGCGAGGTGAACAGGGGGCTGGATAATAACGCTATATCGGTGAAGAAATGGTTCGATCTTAATCTGCGCCTGGTATCGGAGCGGGCCTTTGCGAACTCATGGGTCTATTGTTACGAAAGAAAGGCTCCGCAGGATAAACAATGAGCGCCGGAAGAGAGTTGTTCACGTCTTTGCTAAAAGCGGCTATTTCGGGTAAGGGATGGGATTGCCCGGAGAGATTAAACGTCAGTTCGGCGGATTGGGAGGAGTTCAAGAAGCGTGTATCTTATCATGAGTTGTGCCCGTTCTTTTATCCATTAACGAAGGATTGCGAAGGCCTGTTTCCCGGGGAGATGGGCGAGGTATTCAAGAATACATATTTTTATTCCTTGTTGCGCAATCAGATATTGTTGCGGGAGTTTTCGCGTGTTTCTTCCGCTTTCCAGCAGGCGAAAGCCAGGGTTGTCCCTATAAAAGGGGCGGCTTTCCTGCAGGACATTTATCCTGTTCCTTCCAGGTTTATGGAAGATATCGATTTATTGGCGGAGGAAACGAATCTGCGGGCAGCGGGTGAGGTCCTGGCCGGTTTGGGTTATTTAAAGAGGCTGGACGGCTTAAGCCGGGAGTATTGGCTGAATAAGCAATGCCATCTTCAGTTTATCAAGCCCGGAG
>CAZNGC010000060.1:0-7265 GCA_964572435.1 uncultured Planctomycetales bacterium
GCACTCCTTGCCCGCAGATAATAACCGGCCTGGCAGATTTAGCAATATAATTTCTAAAAGTTTCTATCTCGCTGACGGTTGGAAAATCTTTGTAACTAGAGTTATAACTTTCGGCGTCAAAATGAATCAATTCCTTTTCCTCGACCAAGGCCCCCTGCACATCCAAGGGAATATCGAGCCAAACCGGGCCCGGGCGCCCGGATTTCGCCAAATATACCGCTTTTTCAAGATGGAACGATATCTCCTCCGGGCTGTTTACCATTACCGCGTATTTCGTGATAGGCTCAACCAAAGCGATAATATCGGCCTCCTGCACGCCAAATTGCCTTAAAGCAAGTTTTGAATTCCTAACCGTTTCTTTTCTTTTGCACTGTCCGGATATAAACAAACACGGGGCATTATCCTGCCAGGCGTTAAGCAATCCAGTTATGGCATTAGTGCCTCCACAACCGGTAGTAACCATAGCAACCCCTAAATTATTATTATATTTAGCATAAGAGACTGCAGCCATAGCTGCCGCCTGTTCATGGTGATTAAACACGGCCTTTAATTTCGGATGGCAAAAAACACCATCCGACAAAAACATCATGCCTCCTCCTGTAACCATGAATAGCTCATTTACCCCCTGACGGTAAATGAAATCCGCTATATAGTCGGCTATGCGTATAGGCATGTTTAATTCAAAGCCCTTTCCATTCTTTTTAAGCCCTCTTTTATATTCTCCAGGGAAGTCGCGTACGTCAAACGGATATACCCTTTACCATATCTGCCGAAATTTGTCCCCGGCAAGAGGGCGACTCTGGCCTTGGAAAGCATTAAATCCGAGAATTCCTCGCTGGACAGCCCCGTCTTGGTTATATTGGGGAAAACGTAAAAGGCGCCTTCGCTTTTCAAACAGCTTATCCCCCGTATTTTATTCAAACCACCCACTAAAACATCACGCCTTTCTTTGTATACCTCCATCATTTTCCTTATTTCAGACTGGTCTTCTTTCAAGGCGACGATCCCCGCCCGTTGTATAAAAGGCGGCACACAGGAACAGATAGTCTGCACCAAAAGGCCCATCTTTTCAATGACTTTCCGCGGAGCGATTGCCACCCCTAACCGCCATCCGGTCATCGCAAAAGCCTTGCTGAAACCGTTGGCAACAATCGTAATCTTTCTGCATTTATCCCTCAACGAAGGGCTATAAAACTTTATATTACCGTAAATCATGCGTGAATATATTTCATCGCTGTATAAAAATATGTTCTTTGAGACGGCTATATCATAAATTTCATCCATCTCTGCCTGGGTCATAACCGAACCCGTAGGGTTATTGGGAGAATTAATTATAATCATTCTAGTCTTCTTCGTTATCGCCTTTTTAATATCCTTAGGGTTCATCCGAAAACAATTTGATTCTTTTAATGGGACGCGTTTAGGCACCACGTTGCATAATTTAGCCACGGAATAATAAGTGGGAAACCCCGGATCAGGGCAAATAATCTCATCCCCCGGATTAATCAGACATTTTACAGCCAGATATATGATTATATTGGCCCCGGGAGTAATCAAAACCTGCTCTACCGAAGGCGTGAATTTCCGGGAAAACCCCGTAACCTCTGCCGCGGCAACGCGCATATCATAAAGCCCCATCGAGCTTGTATAATGGGTTTCCTTGTTTTTCATAGACTGATACGCCGCCTCAATAATATGCGCCGGAGTATGGAACTCCGGATCCCCTATTTCAAAATGGATAACTCTCTCTCCGGCGCTCTCCATCTTCCTTACTTTATCCAGGACCTTAAACATCGGCTGTCCTTCGATGCGGTACGCTGCTTTTGATAATGAAATCTTTTCGCTCATGCTAAACCTCCAGGCAATAACCATCCTTGGCGGCAACAGTATTCTTAAATATATTCCGGGCGCAGCTTTGCGCTCTACCCACATCTGCTTTATTTAAATACACCCCCGCGTCAAAATGCACCAGGGCCAGCTTCTTTGCCTTCGCCTCCCTGGCGATCCGCGCTGCCTGCTGCGGATTAAGATGCGGCCAATACCTATCCACCTTGCCCGGAGGCAAAGAACACTCGGTAATTAAAAGGTCTGCTTTATCCGCCAGCTCCATTATCCCCTCGCAAGGCCCGGTATCCGTGCAAAACGCCAGGGACTTTCCGTCCGCGTCCAGGCGGTAACCATAACATAAGGTGGAATGTGACAACTCCCTGAAGGTTATGCCGAATGGGAACTTCGCGCCCCTGCTTATCTCATTTATCCTTACCCGCGTCTTAAGCTTACTCACCGGCTTGGAATACGGGACATTAATAACAAGTTTGAACATTTTCTTCGTGCCTTTTGGCCCGAATACATTTATCCCCTGCGGAAAAGTGAATTTATTAAGCCCATGCAGGCCGATAATATGGTCCAGGTGAAAATGGCTTAAGAACAGATAAATCGGACGCCTGTCCTTGATATACTTATCCAGCTTAAACAGGCCGTTCCCCGCGTCAAAAACCACGTACGCCTTATCGGTCTCAACCAGCACGCATAAGGTATTGCCCAAATCAGTATCGCACCAGCCGTTTGTCCCTAAGAAATATACCTTCATCTGTGCTGTCCGTTGAAATACGCCAAATACCAGGCGGCTGTCTTCTTGAGCCCCTCTGCAATACTATGTTTCGGCTTCCACCCAAGCATCCTTCTTGCCTTTGCGGAAGAAAGGTATTGTTTTCTGATCTCGTATTTTGCGGTATTCATTATTTCATATTTCAATTTATTCCCGCTTAAATCCAAATCACTTATCTTCTTTAGCACTTCCATAACCGTAAAAGGGCTCTCATCGCTTAAATTAAACGCCTCCCCGGGAATCTTCTTTTTCATCAGCAATTCGGCGATACGTAAATAACCATCGACAATATCATCCACGTAAACATAATCCCGCACGAACTTGCCGTCACTGCGTATTTTAAGCGTCCTATTGTAAAAAAGGCACCTCATCGCGTCAGGGATAAGCCGGCTGAAATTAAAATCCCCCGGCCCGTAAATATTCCCGCAGCGGGTAATTGCCACGGCAAGGCCATAAGTATGCGCGTAAGTATTTGCGATTAAATCCGCGCAACTCTTGGAAACATCATAAGGATGATTGGCGATCAGGGATGCGTCCTCGCGATAAGGAAGACTCTTATGCTCTCCATAAGCCTTATCGCTGGAAGCGGCGACAACCGCCCGCACGTTCCCGTCTAAACGCGCTGCCTCCAAGACTTCCCATGTCCCTGCGATATTGGATTCAAACGCGCTCAAAGGATTTGAATGACTGCGCCCGACAATCGCCTCGTCAGCCAGATGAAAAACCGCCTCAATCCTATGCTTGTTGAAAATATACTTAAGAAGCTTGCGGCTTGCAACACTGCCTTTATAAACAGTTATCTTCCTGTAATCCCCGGCGCAAAATATAGTCTCCTTACGTGATGTCTTTATATCCAGGCCGATAACCTTAGCGCCTTTATCAAGCAGGGATTTTGTAAGGTTAGAACCGAGAAAACCCTCGAACCCGGTCACCAATACTGTTCTTTTTTCCCAAAAATCCCGTCGCATAAAGAAACTCCTTTTCAAAAACTGCTGTTTTAGATACTTTCACGGATCTTGAAATCTTTGGAGAACTTCTCAAAAGGCAGGAAGCAGACGGCGCAATTCCCGCATTTTAACTTTGTTTCAACCCGTTCATTAATCACATAAGCCTTTTTGGTTTCCGGGTACCGTGTAAGAAATCTTTTTAAGCCCGGAGGAACTTCCGGAGCGGCTAACGAGCTCTTTACCTCTACGGGAATCGGTTTTCTATCCACAAGAATGACGAAATCCACCTCTGCCCCGTCTTTTGTCCTCCAGAACCTGATTTCCATATTAGGGCTAAGCATAGGCCGCAAACTCAAAAATATGAAAGACTCATGAATAACTCCCTTATCCGGGCGCGCTCCGCCGGAGAAATCTTTCAAAAGCATATTCCTGATCCCCAAGTCGTAGAGATAGATTTTGCAGGATTTCTTCAGTTCGTTGCCGAGGTTTTTTGAATAACTGTAAACACGATAGCTTACGTAAGTTTCCTCCAGGATATCCAAATACCGGTTTATAGCTTTAGAGCTTAAGCCTATTTCAGCGCTAAGGGAATGAATGGAAACCACCGACCCTTGCCTCTGCGCCAAAAGATACAAAAGATGGTTAAAAGCGCGTATATTTTCTTCTTTCAAAAGGGATTTGATATCTTTCAGGATATAACTGCCAACCAACTCGTTTAAAACCTGCTGTTTCCTTCCCGCCGATCCTGCCGGCGCCAATCCGGGCATTCCCCCAAAACGGAAATATTCATCAAGCTTAAATCGCGGGAACGATTTCTTTATTTCAGGATATGCGAGAGGATAAATCCGGTAGATAAACCTTCTGCCCGCCAAGCTTTCTTTCAGGTGCCTGTGTATCTCCAGGGAAGACGACCCGGAACAAACCAGCTTGACCTTTTTCCCGGAATCAAAAATGGCTTTTAAAATCTTGGATATATTACGTAAATACTGGAACTCGTCGATAAAGACGATATCGCCTGCTTCCGACAACCTTCTGACGATTTCCGGATCGGCCCGGTTAAAACCCGCCAACACTTGAGGCTGTTCCAAATCGAAAAAGGCTGTTTTTAACCCCTTCCGGCCGGCGTAAACCTCCAGCATCTTAAGCAAAGTAGTCTTGCCTACCTGCCGGGGGCCTAGAAGGATGAGTATCTCCGGCCGGCGTAATTCATCTTTTAATTTATTAAAAATGTCACGCTCGATCATCTTAATGACTAATATAACCTACTGGGTCAAAAAAGTCAAGTAGATCATTTCCACACCTTCCATCCGGCATCCCCGGACTGCCAGGCCTTTTCAAAATTTATCTTATCCCTCAAGGTGTCCATACATCCCCAAAAACCGGTATGTTTGTAAGCGCATAACTTGCCTTCTTTTGACAGCCTCTCAAGAGGCTCCTTCTCCCAGACAACCGTATCATCATCGTCAATATAATCGAACACCTCCGGCTCAAGCACAAAAAACCCCCCGCTTATCCATCCACCGTCGCCTTTGGGCTTCTCCAGAAATGATGAAACCGTATTCTTCGCTCCTATATCCACCACCCCAAACCTGCCGGCGCTCTGTATAGCGGTTAAAGTTGCAAGCTTGCCGTTTTTCTTATGGAAACGAACCAGGTCTTTAATGTTAATATCGGATAACCCGTCACCATAAGTCATAAGAAATGTGTTTTTACCGATATACTTCTCCGCCCTCTTAAGCCTGGCGCCGGTCATTGTCTCCAGGCCTGTATCGACCAAAGTAACCTTCCACGGCTCGGATGAACTTGTATGCGCCATTGTCTTATTCCTGGACAGATCGATGGTTACATCGTTCATATGCATAAAGTAATGCGAGAAATACTCCTTGATCATATAGCCTCTATACCCCAGGCAGATGACAAAATCGTTGAAACCATAATACGAATACAGCTTCATTATATGCCAGATCACCGGCTTTCCCCCGATCTCGATCATCGGCTTCGGCAAAACCTCCGTCTCCTCGCTGATCCTTGTCCCTCTGCCGCCTGCAAGAATGACTACCTTCATTTAACCTCCCGCGATTGATTACCTGAACTTCAATTTCTTGGCCGCAAATGCCGCCATACGTAAAAGAATAAGGCCGTGCTTCCAGCGCCTGATGTTCGTGCTTCCGTAAACCCTCTCGTAATACCTCACAGGCACCTCACGTATCTTAAGGCATAGCCTGGACGCTCCCAGGATCAGATCAAAATCCCCGAACGGATCGAAATCCCCGAAAAAACTCCTGTTGGCGACGATCTTTTCATAATTCTTCCTTGAAATCACCTTTGTCCCGCAAAGCGTATCCTTGAATCTTTGGCCGACAAGAAAAGAAAAAACGGCTGCGAAGAATTTATTCCCCGCCATATTCAAGAAACGCATCGCCGCCCCTTCATGCGGATAAACCAGCCTGCTGCCATTCAAGAATTCCGCCCGGTCATCGCAAATGGCTTTATAAAAATCAGGCAGGCACTCCGGGGCAACAGACAGATCCGCGTCCAGTATCATAAAAATGTCTTTTGAGGCCAGAGAAAACCCCTTGCGCATAGCATCGGCTTTCCCCGCGCCATCCTGCTTGATGCATTTAATGTCAAAATCATTGCCGTATTTTTCGCATACTCTCAATATCTCCGGCCAGGTATTATCCTTCGAGTGCCCCTCGACAAAGATTATTTCATCATCCGGGCCCATCCTCGGCATTCTCCTGATTATATTCTCGATATTCCCAGCCTCGTTCCTGGCAGGGACCACTACTGATACGGATAAGCCCCTGTCCGTGTTCTTACCCAAAGGCCTGGCCACAAGAATATTCACCAAGCAAAATGCGCGCAGGAACGGCAAAGGCGCCAAATAGCGGTTTATAAGATTGCTCAAGAGCGGGACATAGAAAGGCATCAGCACCTTCCTGTCCATAAATACCGGTTCGAAATCCGCCAAAGACAAGATATTGACAATATCCCCATGATCGATCCAATTCTGTTCCGGGGTCTTGCTGCGTATTTTCAGAAAAGAAGCCAGCCTCGCCAAGGGTTTCCAAAGAGCGCTGTAATACAGTATAACCACCCTTGTGCTGCCGCTACAGGCGCCGCGCAGCTTATTGAAAAAAGACAAAAGATCCCGCTGGTAATGCACATTTCCGTTTAAAAGAAAATACTCCGGCTTATCTTGCGGCAGATTATCCAGCGCCGACTGCGGCTCTATCTCAAATACGGAGTTACCCGAACGGATAAAAACTTCGAGGTACCTCCGGAGCAGGCTATAAAAATATTTCTTTATTCCGGTCTTATTTCCAAAAGTCTCCATCAATTAACAATCCCTATATTCTGCTTCTCTTGCCCCCTGATTTGTGAACTTAAAGCCGCAGTCAAACCCAATACCGTCCAAAAAAGAAAACTTAGCTGAAAAGAATATAAATGAACTTCCAGGAAACTATGCACCAGGAATCCCGTAAGCCCGGCGCTTAACCCAATCAAAGCATAAAGACTCAAAGACCCCGGCCTCGCCAGGCAAAGGTTGATATTCTTATAAAAAACATAGCCGATAAATAAAAGAAAGAATAACAATGAAAAAATCCCGGATTCAGCCCAAATCTGCAAATAACAATTATGCGCGTAGAAGACCCCGGGGTTATTCGTGTACGCGGCGCAATAATCCATAAAAGTCCCCAGGCCCA
>CAZNGC010000061.1:0-7227 GCA_964572435.1 uncultured Planctomycetales bacterium
GAATTTTATCCCCTAATACTAACTCACCTTCTAAATATTCAAATTTGTCATTTTTGCTATTTTTAACAATTTTAGAATCCATATTTACTGGACCCGCAATTAAAACACAGTATTTATCAATCCAAACATCATCTCCAACACTTATCCACTCCGAACCTTGAATTATTACTCCTTCATCAATCATCAAATTCTTGCCACATTTTTTGAATCTTCTACTCCAGAACCAGCTTCTTAATCTTCTTCCTAACATTCCCGGCATATAAATAACTGGCAATTTTATAAGGTCTTCTACTGCAATCTTAATCTTTCTTATCATTTTTTTAGAATAAATGAAAATATTAATAAAAACATAGCATTTATCGATATCCCCTATACATTCTACTTTCTTGTAATTCAAACCACTCTAGTGTGTTTTGTAGTCCTTCCTTCAATGTAATTTTAGGTTTATGATTAAACTCTCTACTCGCTTTCATTATATCTAAACATCTTCTCGGCTGGCCGTCAGGCTTGGTCTTATCCCAAATAATCTTCCCCTTAAATCCAGTTAGCCTAACAATTAGACTTACTAAATTCTTTATGGATATCTCAAATCCTGCTCCCAGATTAATTGGGTCGGACTTATCGTATCTCTCTGTAGCTAAAATTATTCCCTCCGCGGCATCTTCTACATACAGAAATTCACGGGTGGCCTTACCAGTCCCCCAGACAATTATCTCTTTATCCCCATTTTTAATAGCATCAACACACTTCTTGATCAATGCGGGGATAACGTGGGATGACTTTGGATCGAAGTTGTCTCCCGGGCCATAGAGGTTAACCGGTAATAAAAATATACTGTTAAAACCATATTGCTGGCGGTATGCCTGGGATTGAACTAAGAGCATTTTCTTAGCTAAGCCATAGGGGGCGTTGGTCTCTTCGGGATAACCGTTCCACAAATCTTCTTCTTTAAAAGGAACCGGGGTAAATTTTGGGTAAGCGCAGATTGTTCCCAGGGCGACGAATTTCTCAATACCAACCTGCCTGCCGACTTCCATCAGCTGGACACCCATCATCAGGTTGTCGTAGAAGAAACTGCCGGGGTTTTCCCTGTTTGCGCCGATTCCGCCGACTTTCGCCGCCAAATGAATTACGATATCCGGCTTTGCGTCCTTATAGAGCCTTTTTACCGCCGGCATCTGGACTAAATCGTACTTTTCGATAAGCGGAACAAAAATATGCCGGCAGCCGCGTTCTTTTAATTTGGCGACAAGATGCTTGCCTAAAAACCCCGCGCCGCCGGTAACCAAAATTCGCTTGTTCTTTAAGTTAATCAACTTTCCACCACCTATTGGGGAATTTAGCCTTGAGGATTTTGTCTCCCTCCCCTATCGGCTCCAGCCCCAATGCCCGCATATCGGCGTCAATCATTATCTTTACCAGGTCGCTAAAGGTTATCTTCGGCTGCCATTTAAATGCTTTTCTCATCTTCCTGGCGTCGGCAATAAGGTTGTTTACCTCTGTGGGACGGAAATATCGCGGGTCTATCGCCACGTATTTCTCCCACTTCAAACCCACGTAATCGAAAGATTCCTTTACCAGATCTTTTACCGAATTTGACCCGCCGGTGCCGATAACATAATCGCCGGGTTTATCCTCCTGCAGGATCCTCCACATCATCTCTGCGTATTCCGGGGCAAAACCCCAATCTCTTTTTGCAGCCAGGTTTCCCAGATAAAGCCTGTCCTGTTTTCCGGGTACGATATTGGCTACCGCGCGGGTAAGCTTTCTGCTGACGAATGTCTCGCCGCGGCGCGGGCTCTCGTGATTAAACAGTATTCCGTTACAGGCAAAGATTTTGTAACCGTCGCGGTAGTTTCTGGTAAGCCAATATGCGTAAAGCTTGGCGCAGGCATATGGGCTTTGCGGCTGGAATGGAGTGGTTTCCGATTGCGGAGGAAGAGATGAACCGAATAATTCACTGCTGGACGCCTGGTAAAATTTTATCTTCCTGCCGCTGCGGCGGATCGCCTCCAGGATGCGCGTTGTGCCTAATCCGGTGATATTACCGGTGTATTCGGGGATATCGAAACTGACCCGGACATGGCTCTGCGCCGCCAGGTGGTATACTTCGTCAGGCTTAATATTGAAAATGATATTGTTGATCTGCTCGGCGTCGGAGATATCGCCATAATGCAGGAACAATTTGGCCTTTTTGGAATGCGGATCAACATAGATATGGCCTATCCTGCCGGTATTGAACGTGCTTGCCCGGCGGATTATCCCGTGGACCTCGTAGCCTTTGGATAAAAGCAGCTCCGCTAAGTATGAACCGTCCTGGCCGGTAACGCCGGTAATAAGGGCTTTTTTCATTGTTTGGCTGCTCCTTTTCTATCCTCCTGCCATGATTCCAGGAAGAAAACCAGGAATACACCGAAGATCAGGCTAAGAATACCTGCCGTTATGACAATTTGGGTTTTCTTGGGACTGACCGGCTTCTCCGGACCGACTGGTTCATCAAAAATCTTAAAGTTTTTTGCCCCGGACAATAAAAGTTTTAACCCGTTCCTCTGGCTTCTAAGGGCGGTAAGATTACTTTCATAGTTGGGGAGAGTATTCTGCAAGAGGATTATCCTTAAAGAAATATCGGCTTGGGAGGCGCGTTCAGATCCCGAAGCCCCGGAAATCAGATCCTGCGTCCGGCTGATATCTTCTTCCGCATTCTTTACCTCCATACCCAGTTCGTTCAGGCGCTCGCTGATAATAGCTGACCGCTCCTGATAAAGCGCCTGCCCCTGGGCAATCAGAAGGCTGATGATCGCGTCATTGATCTTTTTTACAGTGTCGATATCCGAATAGGTTATCTTGATCTTCAATAAATCCGTGCCGGTAATATCGCTGATCTTGATTGACTTTTTCAGGCTCTCAATATTCGTTTTAAGCTTCAGGTCATTGATCACGGACAAAAGCAGGTTTTGGCTGGTCATAATCGCTTTTGCCTCTTCATTCTTGATCAGCAGTCCGTCGATACTGCCAAGCTGGATTGTTGAGGTGATTTCATAGGCCTTCGGCATCAACAGGCTGATTATCGCGGCGGTAAATACGGAAACCAGGAATACCGCCAAGATGAGTTTCTTCCGCTTGAGTATAATTTTTATATATTGACGCAAGTCGATTTCATCCTCTGGCATATATTGTTGATTTTCCATCAAAAACCCTCCTTTTGAATATTCATCTGGCCGCTTAATAAAAGGTCCATCTCTTTCTTTAACTGGTTATACTCGTCTTCTTTTACTTTGAGGAAATGCCTGATCAGCCTGAATTTTTCCTGCAGGCCTTTTTCGGTGAGGAAATACTGGATTTTGCGCAGTTTACCGGGGTTGCCGGTGAAGTTTTTGGCTTTGATAAAACCTCTTAAGATAAGCTCGCGCAATATGTAGTTGGTCTTGCCTAATGAGAAGTTCAGGCGGCTGGAAAGGTCGCGCTGGGTGGTGCTGGGGTTTGCTTCTAACTCCTTGAAGACACTAAGGGTTTCTTCTGTCTGAAGCTGTTGTTCAGTCATTGAACAGATATTGTACCAAACCGGGTGAGAAAGTCAAGAGATATAACGGTAAGGGGGATTTCATAAAAAATATCTAAGACAAAAGTTCGGGTAAGCGTCTTAACGCATCTTCTATGGGAAGAATCGAAATTTTGCCATCCCGCATTTCGCGGCTGCCTCCATATACAAAATATGCCTTGGACATGGGGTAATCCGCAAGAAAAAACTTCAATCCTTTTAACATACTATCTGAAATCCTGGCAGTCCGTTTAATCTCAAAGGCCCGTATCCCCTTATTCCCATATAACACAAAATCCACTTCCGCGTTGGCAGCTGTCCTCCAGTAGTATATTTTATAACCAAGCCCATAATCGGTATTTACGGCATTGAGTTCTTGAAAAAGAAGGGTCTCAAGGCTGATGCCTTCGATCTCTTCAGGCATATCCAAAGGCCCCGCGGGCCTTAAAGTGCGGTAAACTCCCGCGTCAAAAAAGAAGAATTTGGGATGGCCGATCATACGCCTCTTGGCTTTTTTGACAAAAACAGGCAGCCTATAGGCCGTAAGCAAATCTTCTAATATTGTAAAGTAGCTTTCCACAACCTTACGCTCAACAGAGCATTCCCTGGCAACCGATGAAATATTGAGGATTGAACCTTGCGAAAAACTCGCTGCTTCAAGGAAACGGGCAAATCCCGCCAAATTTCTGGTTAACCCCTCCTGCTGTATCTCCTCTTCCAGGTAAGTTTTTACATAACTCTCAAGATACGCCTTAGGGTCATTTTCCATATAAACACTGGGCAATTGTCCATATGCAAGCGAAAGTTTTAAATTAAAATCTTTACCTAATTCCGATACGGTGAGCGGATGCATATAACAAGTAAGCGCGCGGCCGGCCAGTAAATTTTGTCCTTTCCTCTTTATCTTTCGCGCGTTTGAACCGATTAAGATAAATTTATACCTATACTTCTCTATCAAGCGTTGGACTTCATGCAGCAGTTCGGGGACTCTTTGTACCTCATCTATAATAATCCAGCCCTTAAAACTCTCGGGGATTAAATTTTCCAATCGCTGCGGATTAGCCAAAAGATTATTGAAAAGCTCCGCCTCTAATAAATCCACATATACGGCTTTGGGGAAAGCGGCCCTTACCCAGGTGGTCTTGCCTGTTCCGCGCGGGCCAAATAAGAAGAAACTTTTGCCTTCAGGTGAGTGCATCAATCTGGAATACATAGTTCCATTTTACACATACTTTTGGAGTTATCAAGCTAATTCATAGGCGTAGATGCCGATTCACTCCTGCGCTTTCATCTTATCTAAAATACCGATCACATAGCCGAATATTCTCTTGGGGTTATCCGGGCTTTTCTGCTCAACTATCTTAAAAGCCTCATCCACATTGGCCGCGCCATCAATCTTGATCCGCTTGGCTATCTCCTCGATTACGCCTGAATCATAGCCTTTGAAAACCACAAAAGCATATTCCCTGCTCCTGATTATCAATTCCCTGCCATAGGCCTGCTCAAGGCGCGCCATCTCTTGCTCAAACTCGCGCATATCGTACAGCCCTGAATAAACGGTTACGGAAGGCATCCTGTTCTCATACCCCTCATCCAACTGGCTGCATTCAACGTCAATTATATTGAACTCTCTCAAATCCTTCATCCCCTTATAAAGTATTCTCGCATCTATTCCATATTTTTCGCTAACCTGCGGCCGGGCAGCCATCCACTCCGGCGGATGCTGTTTAACCCCTATCTCGGCTAAATTTATTAAAAGGCACACCTTAGCAGCCATGCTCAATCTATTCCCCCAGCCATAATCCCAGTAAGCCCGGGGAAGGCTAAAACTTTCCTTTCCTGTTTCATTTAACAGCCTTATCTTGATCGGCTGATTGATTTGAGTGTCGATTTCCAGTATTTTATATAGCTTGCTTAAATTCCGAAGCTGGCGGTTTATCTCTTTGCGATAAGCCTT
This sequence comes from uncultured Planctomycetales bacterium, assembly GCA_964572435.1. Classification (GTDB taxonomy): domain Bacteria; phylum Omnitrophota; class Gorgyraeia; order Gygaellales; family Profunditerraquicolaceae; genus UBA6249. The sequence goes on from CAZNGC010000061.1 coordinate 5,496, forward strand.
GCGGTCCATAATCTTTGACAGCCCCAGGCTCTCGGCTAAAGTTTCATAATCTGTATTTACCGCCCCTTGCGCGTTAGCGTCAAAATCCCTTAAAAGCAAAAGCCAGATATCTAAACCTCTTTCGTTATGCCTGCGCAGCATCTCCGGCACAACCCCGTTTTTCCCCAATGCCCGATAGGGGATACGCGCCCCCGGGCATTCTCTTGGCCCCTGCGCGGAAAGCTTGATCCGCGAAAACTCATCCAAAAGCCGGCCGGCTAATTTAGGAGAATCGATTAAAAATGACGTTTCGTTGTTTCTTGTAAACGCGGCAAGCGTCCAATTATGGCTGCCGGAAATAATCATCCTCCCGTCAATCACCATCGCTTTAGCGTGCGTGTAGGATCCCGCGCTGTCAAAATACACTTCAATTCCATTGTCTTTAAGGAAATTGAAGCCCTCGGAATTATCCCCTCCGGCGATAGAATTATAATCGCCTTTCTGGTAATCCAGGATAGCCTTAACCCTCACGCCTCTAAGCTTAGCCTTAACCAGCTCCTCCATTAATCGGGAAACCTCTGAATTCTTATCTTCTTTGTTAAAACTAATCAGGTACATCACCAATAAGATGGATTTTTTAGCCTGGGAGATGGCTTTTTGCGCCGCGGGGAAATATTCCCGGTTGATGAGGCTAACCGCGTCCGCAGGATAAGAAAACCCCCGCGAAGTAACCAGAACCAAAGTAATAATTATAGGCAGTATGCGTAATTTCATCGCGAACCCTTATCCCTCTACTTTGATATTTACCTCTTTCACGCACGCAGGCAGCTCATGCCTTTGCGTTCCGTTAACCACATACTGGTATTCATCATAATCGAGCTCTATCTTGTAGCACCGGAATGGTTTCTTACCGTCAAATTTAACCAGGAATCCGCCTTCGTCCATACACCCTCCTCTGTAAATTGGACAGCGGCCATTGCAAATGCAATGGTCGCTGTCCCCATCAAAAAGGAATGCTTATGCCGGCTTCCGCCGCCTGCTCGTTCTGCAGGGATTTTAACCTTATAAACGCCTTGGCGCCGGCAAGTTTAAGGAATCTATGGGTCATTGTAAGAGTTATGCCCAGCGGCTGGCCGGATTCACTCTTCAGGCTAAACTCCACTTCGTTGCGTCCAAAGGTAACTGCCGCCCCGAACTTGATCTCCCTTACCCTGCCCTGGCCGTAATCCATGCGGAAGGATAGGCTTAAGTTCCTGCCGATTTTCCATTCTCCATAAAGTATGAGCAGCTGGCCGCCGCTTAGGCGGCTCTTGCGTGTGCCTATGCCCAGGCGGTAACGTATCTGGCCTTCTTTGGGATAAAGCGTGGGAGATTCAAGCTGGACTTTGAATTCAAAACGCGAGGTGGAACTGCCCTCAAGGATATAGACAAGTTTATTGACGGAAGAGATATCCCAGTGGCCTTTAAATGTCAGGGTATCCGGGCCCTCGCCGCAGGAATATTCGATCTGCTGGTTCTTGTTGATTTTCCAGGCGCCTTTGAAGGTGTATTTTTCCGGGCTCTTTGCCGAACCCCTGCGCGAGGCGGCTTGGAATACAAGTTCGTTGTGCTCGTTGGCGCGCCAGGTGCCTTTGACCCTGACCAGGCGCAGGCTCTGGCGTTTAGTCTTGGAAAAAGTCTGGATGGTCTCGATAAGCAGGCAGTCGGATTCTGCGGCGATAAAACGCCTGCGAAAAGTATCTTTAAGCTTGAT
>CAZNGC010000062.1:0-7199 GCA_964572435.1 uncultured Planctomycetales bacterium
CCTCGGAAACCAGATACGCGCGTATCCTGCCGAGCATCTCAAGATACCCGCTGAAACGGCTCGCCTCTTCAAAAGAAACAACGAGTATGCCCGTAGAAATGACCATCTGCCTTTTTTTTGTATTCTTCAAATCGAACCGGCCGCCGATCATCTCGCGTTCAAGCCAGTTACTGATCTTGGCAATCTCGAAATTATCGTAATATTTGCTTATATAAGACTGGTTATTCGGCATCAACAGTCCCAGCGCCTGGCGCGCCATCTGCTCCTGGCTGGCCCATGAAGCGAAAACAGTAAATTCATCTTTGAATTCCTTGACCGGCCCCAGGTAGGTTCCGTCGGCATTGAAATGGACAAACCCCTGCCGACCCTGACCTTTAAGCATCTGCGTAATCCGGTACCCGTTGGACAACGCCACCTGCATAGAATTTAGCTGGCGTCCCGCGTAACGTATTTTATCCCCGAGCGCGGGCATAACCAACCAATCGGTATGGGGGGTATCAACGTTAACAATTATTATCCTGGCATCTCTGACCGGCTTACGGAGATGCTTGGGGCTAAGGACAGGCTCCTTGCTGTTCAGACAAACTGAATTCTTATCCCTGCGTAATTCATCGAGGAAATCGCCGAAGGTCGAGGAATAATTCAAATATGAATACGCCTTTACAAACGAAGCGCTGCTTCCATGCAGCAGCCTGCCGCGCGAATCAATATCGTTGGAGACTGCAAATACCGGCACATCCGGCCTGACCAGCCAGGAAAGCTGATCCCTTATCAAACTGCTGCGGCCGGGATCTGTCCCGGTCATAAAGAGTATGGCATCGGCCGAAGCCTCATGGGCCGGGTCCATCTCCGCAGACAAGCCCGCGGCTATCTTATTTATCTCTTCCTCCAGCATCTGCTGCCTGGCCAGGGCGGGGTTGCCGGTACGCCGATGGACGCCTAATGCCTTTTCGTAATCATCGAGCTGAATATGCAAATTCTTGAAAGCCTCGGACTCCTCGTCCCAGCCCCTCTTGATGAACTGCCAGGAAAAATATGTCGAAATCCCGACCCCCATGAAAGAACTTGTAAAGACCCTGAACAAATACCATAAAACCTGCCCCATGGTAAAACTTCCGATCAAGGCGGAAAACCCGGTAATCGCGGTAAACGCGCCGAAACCTATCCCGAAATACAAAGGCATCAAGCGGGTCATTTCCTTGCGGATCTGCCAAAGCCGGGCTATGCCGAGTTTTGAAGGTTTGAGTTTCTCGTAATAATTACTTACCAACGTCTTATACCCGTTGTCATCCACGGGAATTTGATAAAGATACGGCACTATCATGTTGCCGCGTATATACATTTTCCCCAGAAGGTAGGCAAGATTTTCCCTGGCTGACACCGCGATAGCCTCAATCCCCCATATCTTCCTCCAGAGAGCCCTTTTCTCCCTGGTCGGCCTGTAGTTAGCGCTAAGATGAAGATCCTCCACATAGCCGAGCGCGAGCCGGTAATCCGAGAAATACCGGCATATCTCCACGCATTCCAGAGCGTAAGCTACTATTTTCTTGTCTTGCCGGTAATCCCCTCTTTCTACCGCGCCGGTCAGCTTATCCAAAGTAGCCCGCAATAAACTTATTACCGTATCGATCTGGGAAGCGCGGGCTTCCAGGTCGTTTCCGTTTTGCGCCAGAGAAAACGGGACAAGGTTGATAAGTATATAAGCGGACTGGAGGATTTGGGAAACGTCGCCTTCAGACAAATGATCATGCGCGAGCAGAATCTCCCACTCCCTGGTTATTGCCTTAAATTTGGGGACAATATTAGCATTAGAAGGCGGCGGGTCATGCTCTGCCGAAAACACGGCTTGATCCCTGCCCAGGCCGCCCGGTAACCCCGCAGGAGCATCATCCCTATCATCAACGGGATCGGGAGGCCCGGATCCTCCGGCAGGACCGACATGGTCGGAATCAATATCGGCAAGCAATTTTGGTTTACCCCGGAATATTTTTGAATAAATCAACATAAATATCCCGCCGATAGCCAATATGCCCCCCAGGGCGGCCGCGGCTATGGGAAGCCAATACTGGGCTTTTATCATTAGCATCATATCGGATATGCCGGCATAGTCTTGAGGCCCAAATTTCTTCAATAACCCGCCATATACATCGTTTATAAGCTGGATATTCTTTGTCTCCTGTTTAAGCTCGTCGGTAACAGCGTCTCTCAAAGCCTTCACCAGAATTTGCCTTAATTCGGGCTGGCTGCCTATTTCGTTAACAGCATCAAAAGCTGCTTGTCCAACCGGTCCAAAGTTCTCTCCGTATCCTAAAATAGTTAACGGATCATAGCTATAATCCTGTCTGGCTAAGGCCAATATCCCGCGTATAAGCGTTGAATTCTTGAATTTTGAAGCGAGTCTTTTCGCGGAGTTGGCGGCAAAAATCTTTACCATCGGATTTTCTTCTTCAGAGAGAAGACCGTTCAAAAGCTCGACAGCTCTCGGGTCCCCGGAAGTGCCCAAGGCAAAAGCTATGCCTGAACGTATGGAAGGATGCGTATGTTTATCCAGGGCCTCTTTAAAAAATGGTATGCGCACATCCTGTTCATTTACCGGGCTTTCAAACTGGCCAAGAGACCATGCGGATGCCGCGACAACAAACTCATCATCATCGTGGAGCCCGGCGTTCAAAGCCCAGACTGCGCGCGGGTCTTTGATTTCACCTAACTTGACAGCGGCGGCAATAGGAAGCTGACAGTCAGAATGAGAATTTGAAACAAGCGTTGCCGCCACCGTGTCGAAATCAGCGGGCAGGCCAAAATCCTGCCATTGCTTGCCATTCAATATCCTGTTATAGCTATCCCACTGGAAAGCCAGGGATTTTCTTTCCATATTGTCGTTCAACTGATAAAAATGCCCGCCTTTTGCATATCTGGAAACCAGCGAACCGGGTGATTGGGCAGAAGGGCTTAGATGAATCCTGTCCGAAAACTTCTTGAACTCCGCAGGAGCGATACGCTCCAGTATAGATACGGGTATGATATCATGATAATTAAGGATCCCCTGGTTGAACCGCACGTTAAGGGTCGCGCGCAATTCGTCAACTGCCTCCGGCCCCAGGTTGGCGATAGCCCATTCTGCGGCTTTCGACAACACGGACCGCTCATGTTCTTTTACCGAACCCTGCCCTTCAACCACAGGGTAAATCTCCTGTGCCTTATAATATGCCGTCAACAATACCCGGCTGGCCAGCGGGTCGCCAGAGCGCCCAAGTGCGATTATCTTAAAAAGCCTTTCGCTGAAACCTATCTCTCCGGAATTTAAACCGCTGCCAAGAAGTTCCACGTCTATATTTGTCCCGGGAACATGGTAAATCGATCCGTGGTCGATCTTTGAATACAGGTAAGCAGCGGCTATGCGTATATTTTCATCGGGGCTCTTCAAATCCTCCCTCACCGCCCTGAGCTCAAAAGGATTAATATAAATATCTTCACCGGAACCGGCTAAGCGCAAAAGCGCCTGTACTCTCGGATGCGCCGAGGCATTAGCGGAAATCCATTCCCGCATTTCTCCCATGATCGCCTGCGGGATCCCTTTGTTCTCGGAAATATCCCCGGCAGGAGGAATAGCCGCGTACAAAGCGGCAAACCGCGATCCGTTGTTACCCGAAGATTTTACTGTCTGGAGAGCCGCCTTGTCAGGCTCACCTTGCCGGACGATTTGTTTTTCAGGCCCCGGGCCAGGATCTAATGTCTTCACAACTTTTACTAACACGCTATCTTTCGAAATAAAATACCCTCCGTCCTGACCCCTGCCCTCCTGCTCATGGCTAACCTGAACAACTTTTCCCAGAGGATCAATTCCCAGCCCCGCGGAATCTATTGAAACCTGCGCCGATCCGGCAACAGTATCCCCGCCGGAAGCAAACTGAAAGCCATTACTCCCGGTTTCCCGTTGCGCCGCGCCGCCATGGCTATCTCTTTCGTTAACCTGATCTATCCGTGCGGTTGATTTCCTGGTCTTTACCAGAGACATGAGATAACGGATGTTATCCACCCTGTCAGGATCCTGCTCTTTAAATGAACGGGATAACTCATCCTTCAGGAGACGGTTAAGCAATTGAAGCGTATACCCCTTGTTCCCGCATAACGTATTCAATATCATTCTCTGGGCCCTGGAAATCCCGGGGTTTATCTTCAGCGCGTCCGGGCCGAAATCAAGCTTATCTATAAATACCCCTGCCAGCGCATCTATAATACTATTATCCGGATTCTTCTTGAATGATTCTGCGGCAGCATTGACAGCGGCAAGGATCAAAGACGGCTCATCGAGCCCATGCAGTATCTCCGCCAGCGCTTCGGCCGCGGCCACTGAATTGACCCTCCCGATCGCCTCTATCGCCTGCTGGCGGTTTTCATAACTCCTGCGCGAACCCGCGATCTTAGCCAACCCAGCCACTAAAGCATCGAAGATATCGCTGTTGTTTATGCTTACGGACAGTTCATTGGCGGCATCAATCGCCGCCTTAACCAATAGCGGATCACGCAAATTCTCCAGGAGCCCGGCAACAGGCTCTACCGCCTCTGCCGAAAGGCTTTTCCCTAACGCCTCTATCGCAAGTTTCCTTATGGCGTGCGGCTTGTTGGAAGCGGCAATCCCGGCGAATGTTTTAACCATTGGATTACCGCCGCTGCGGGCGATTATCCCCATTCCGTTATCGTTAATTCTAACAACCGCGGAGATAGCATGCCCGATGATATCGGCGTTCGGCTCGGAATCGATCAGCGCGAGCAGTTGTTCGGTAGCGGTAATATTCCCGCTACCGCTAAGATCCCTGCCCATCTTGTCTATGGCGGCGATACGCGTACCGATATCCTCGCGCGCGTTAAAAATAACCAGCGTATAAGAAGAAACGTCGGTATACGCCGAGGCATCCGCCACAACCGCGGAATCACCGGCTGCCTTCTTAACGCCCAGGGATCTTGAATCGGATAAAGAAGCGCTTAATTCCCTGAAGGCCTGGGGGTCCATCAACCCCTGGAGCAGGGAAAGTATCTGGTTGGCAGAGGCGTAATCTTTCCGTTCCACTTTCTGCCTGATCATAGACAACAGCCTCTCTACCGACACCTGTGACTGCCCCAGCGCCTTTACCGCCCCTTCTTTTAATATAGCATAACGGGAATAATCCTGGGGGTTTGCCGGCGCCCTTATAATCAGATCGACAATGCCGTCAATCAACAGTGGGTCGCCGGTTTTTGCCAAAACCTCTTTGGCGGCCCGGATGGCCTGTATATAGACATCATAGTCTGCCTCTGAAGATAACACCTTCAGGATCGGCTGGGTTAAAGCGGAGCCTTCGGCAGTGAAATAAACCAGTGATTGGCTGACTACTTCTGAAATAAGCTGATGCTTGCCGGAGGCAAGGGCGGCGCTTATCGCCTGCAAGGCGTCCGCGTCCCCTATCAGGCGCAGCGTGTCAACCAGATAGGCGACAACAACCCAGTCTTCATTGTTAACAGCATCGGTAAACGCTTTAATAATGCTTCCATGCTTACCTGTATATACGAACTGCCTGGCGGCGATGATATTCCTCAACGAGCGGGCCGCGGCCGCCTTGACAAGCGGATGCGAATCGCCGAGCGCGGCGATTAAAGCGCGCATGGCGGCGTTATCCCCTATTTTATAAAGCCCGTCCGCCGCCAATACGCGGCGGCTGGACGAATTCCTGTCGAAAAGCAGGATGCGGCTTAAGGAAGCTGCGTCCCGGGATTCCACGAAGCGGAGAATTTCGTTCGCCATAACCGGGTTATCTCCGGGGATCTTGTCGATTGCCGCCAAATATTGGGCCTCCGCCTCTTCCATGGCCGGCAAGGGCGCGGTTTGCTCTATGTTCATGGGTTCAATAATATTGAACAACGCCTGGCGGATACGCTGATCACAATTATCCATACCGGGCTCAATCTCCGCCCTTGTTATTTTAAGGTTCTCGGCAAGACGTTTAAAGACCGGCAGGTAATTATAATTGATGATCTCGTATTTATCGGAAAGGTCCTGCCGGGCCTGGACATGCTGCAAAGCCGTCATAAAGTTTATTATTACCTGCTGCCTTGATTGCGCGTTTCTGGCGGCTAAAGAAACCAACCCATCGGAAATCCCGGCAGCCACTTCCAAATCAAGTGAATAGAGCATCTCATCTTCGGAAACATCGAACCTCAGCTTTTCCAGCGTCTTGATTACCGGAAGCACGGCACCAAGCGAATTAAGTTTAATAGCCGCTTCAGCAGATGCCGCAATAACATAAGGATTCGTTTCATGTTCAAGCAGGTTTAGTATCGGCTGGATCGCGCGCGGGTCATCGGAAGTCGCCAGGGAAAGCGCAACATAATAGCGCACAAACCACTCTTCGTCGTTAATTGCTGCCGCCAGGCTTTCAATGCGCACGTCCCGGCTTGTCCCGATCAAAGCGTTATGAGAATCGTTATAACGGCTCAATGCCCAGGCGGAAGCGGCCCGCACATACGGATTCTTGTCCTTATTAAGGGCATCGGCCAAATCTTCGATAATCGCCTTCTTAACGGACTGGCTTTCTACCGCCTGGCTCAATTTACCGAGAGACCAGGCCGCAGCCACCCTCCTGGACGGCTCCTGCTCATTGCCCAGCGCCAGAAGATGGACCACTCCGCTCTTAAGAAAATCGAATATTCCTCCTATAGTCAGTTCGGCATTAAACCCGGGCTTGGAAGAACCGGAAATCGGCGATACATATTTCAAGATCGCTCCCGGGTTCAACCCCTCCCACTTGCTGTCGTCGTATTGACGCAAGACTCTTCTTAAATAACGGATCTTATCCGTATTCCCGGTTTCCCCTATCTTGATTATCTCATAATATTCCTCCGTCCCCCCATCCTTGAGCGTATCCTGGGCAACCTGACGGCCAACGGGGATAAGAATCTGTTGCTCCGGGTTATCCGACACCGCCTTAACCCGGGCAAGGCGCGGCGCAAGGCTGGTTGCCTTAACGGTATCCGCGGCAATGCCTGCTTCAGGCGAAATTACCTGAACTATGTTCCGGCCCTGATTTGGGATAGAAGGAGCGGCGGACAGGGGAGTCGTAAAAGTATTTGCCGTAAGCACCGTCATCATAACGGCCATGGCAACCTTTGACCTTAATAACGCAAATCCCTGCTTATGCCGGACGATCTGGTCAGATCGGAAGAGC
>CAZNGC010000063.1:0-2727 GCA_964572435.1 uncultured Planctomycetales bacterium
AAGATTCAAACCCACCTTCATCTTTTCTTTGGCAAAAACCAGCTTACTGGCCTTTGCGGACAACTCCAAATGCAAATCATTCTCTTTAAGACTCAGCTTGGCAGTCCCGTCAGAGATACCCGATAACAGGTTTATCCCTGAAGAAATATAATACGGCTCAAAATCCTTAATCATCAGGTTGCCCAGCGAAAGGCCTGCTTCCAGGCTTTTCTCGATAATCCGGTATTCCCCCCAGCCGTAAACCGAAGCGGGCTGATCCCCCGAAATCTCGCCTTTGAAATTGAATTTTACGCTTGCCGGCAGGGAAAGCCCCAATCTAAACTGGATGTTCTTTACCTGTTTGCGGAAAGGCGGGTTCAGGGTGTCGTCCTGGAAAAGTATGCTTCCTGAGGAAATATTAACTTTGTTTACGGAAACCTGAAATTCGGAGTTCTTCGCTCCCGGCTTTACCGAATCCTGCAGGTTAACTACCGCGGGCCTGGAGGCAAAAATATTCTGCAGGTTAAAAGAACCGTCTTTCAACCGCTGGAGAAAGATATAAGGGTTTTTCAGGTTTACGCTGGGGATAATGATCTGCTTGCGAAAAACAGGCCAGATAATAATGCTGCAGCTGGCCTCCCGCGTGCTCAGAATAACAGTCTGGCCGTCGGAAACAACCAGGTCGTGAAGAACCAGGCCTTTAAAAATACTAAACTCCAGGGATTTAAGAGAAACGTCTTTACCGGTTTGCCGGCTTAAAGCCGAAATAACTACGGACTTTATTTTTACGGGAAGATAGAATTTGTTCAGGTATATCAACGCGGATGAAACAACAACAAGGAGGATTAAAACGATTATAAGCAGTTTCTTCATTTCTTGCGCCTGGTTAGCGGAGCGGCGAATTTATAAGCCTCTTCTTTATTTCTGACCTTGCCGATGGCCTGCGCCTCTTCCAGCCCCAGGAGGATCTTGCCGATCAACGGTCCCGGCTGAAGCTTGAACCTGCGCATAAGATCGTTGCCGTTAAGAAAGGGTTTTTGTTTCTTCTCCTTATGTTTATCCAGCAGCCTGCGGATCAAGGCCTTGACTGTCTTCTCGTGCCTTGTGCGCGAAAGGGCGGTTGTCAGGGGGCCTTTTGTCGCGCGCTGATCGGCCAAAGACAATAAAAGCACTGCCAGGGCGTCGCTGCCGGCGTCCCGGAAATAACGGAAAATCGCCCTTTCGGTAGGCCTGCCGTTATCCGCCAGATACCCCGGCCTTAAATGCCAGAGCACGATCCTCTCCAGAGAACGCGTCTCGTCATTGGCAAGTTTTAGCCTGCGGCAAACCGCCCGGGTCATGCCCAAGCCGACTCTTTCATGCCCATGGAAGATTATCTTTCCTTTTTCCCGGCGCAGGGCTTTCGGCTTACCCACATCATGCAGGATACAGGCCAGCTTGAGCAAGCTGGACCTCTTGCGCATGGAGGAAAGTTCCTCGCCGAGATAACGGCTGATCTGCGTATCGAGCTTTACCGCCTCCATCAGCAATTCAAATTGCTTGAGCGTCTCAAGGGTATGCTGCCAGACATCCAGGTGGTGATAAGGCCCCTGGCCTATGCCGCGCATCGCCTTTATCTCGGGAAAGATGATTTCGAATATCTTCAGCTTGTCCAGGACAACCAGTGATTCATAGGCGCCCGGCGTATCGAATATCTTGAACAGCTCTTCGCGTACGCGCTCTCCGGAAACCTTCGGGATCAGTTTCTTACAGGCCCTGGCCAGCTTCAGGGTATCCTTGTCCAGGCCAAAACCAAGCATGCAGCTGAAACTAAAGGCGCGCAGGATCCTTAAAGGGTCCTCTTTAAAAGAATTCTTTCCGGTAACCCTGATAAGCCTATTCTCCAGGTCTTTGCTTCCGGAATAAGGATCGATGATCAATCCCTCCAGATCAGAGGAGCCGACGGCATCCCCCAGCCCGACAGCCATGGAATTGATCGTAAAATCCCGGTGCAAAAGGTCTTTTTCCAGCGAGGGTGCGCGGAAATCCGTGAAATCGAGAGTGTACATCAAGCGCCCCGCTTTTTTTACCAGCCGGCATGCCGCGTGTTCGGCGTCCAGCACCACGAAACCCGCCTTTAACTCTTGCGCTAACTTGCGCCCGAAATTTATCGCCCCGCGCTTAAGGCAAAAATCAAAATCCGGGTTTTCCTTCCGGCGTTCGAGCATCAGGTCGCGCAAGGCCCCGCCAACAAGGTAAAGTTTTACCTTTCTGGATTTGGAAAAACGGTAAACAGGTTTTAAAATGTCTAAATCGCGGTCATCGAACTTGAGCATAAGCGGCGCGCCTTGAGGCGGGTTACTGTTTATTCTTGTCGAATGCCTCGAACTGCTTTATGATCCCTTCTTCCACGAAGATCGGGGCATGAAACCTTACTGCCAGGGCTATGCTGTCCGAAGGCCTGGCGTCGATCAGTTTAACCTCCCCGCTGCCGGTCTTCACGACTATCTTGGCGTGAAAGGTTGATTCTTCGAGTTTGTCTATAACGATCTTTTCCACCCCGGCATTCAAATCTTTGAGCATTATGTAAATCAGGTCGTGGGTCAACGGCCGAGGGGGGTTAAAACCGCTGATCTTCAGCTTTATCGCGCTGGCCTCGTTGAGGCCGATGACAATCGGCAGCACCCGCAGTCCGCCTTTCTCCTTCAGCACGATCAGCTGGTCATGCCGTTTCTCGTCGATCACTATCCTGCTCAATTCCATCTCAAC
>CAZNGC010000063.1:2737-7151 GCA_964572435.1 uncultured Planctomycetales bacterium
TACATATTGATATTTCAGTCTACTGTAAATATATTATTGATAACGGGTGACGCCGTGGCAGGCCCCGTTATCCTATTTCTTATTTTTATCTTTGCCTAAAATATCTTTCAACTCCGACATGAACTGACCGACATCCTTGAACTGCCGGTAGACCGAGGCAAAACGCACATAAGCCACATCGTCAATCGACTTAAGCTTCTCCATCACCAGTTCGCCTATCTTGTTGGAAGAAACCTCCCGGTCGCTTTTCTTCTGGATGGCCCGCTCCACCTGCACCACAACATTCTCCATCCTTTCTACGCTCACCGGGCGTTTCTCGCAGGCGCGGATTATCCCGGACAATATCTTTTTCCTGTCAAAAGGCTCCCGGCGGCCGTCCTTCTTGATCACCAGAAGCGAAACTTCTTCGACATATTCGTACGTAGTGAAACGCTTGCCGCACTTCAGGCATTCTCTCCTGCGCCTGACGCCCGATTCTTCAGACGTCGCGCGGGAATCTACCACCTTGTCTTCCTTATACCCGCAAAAAGGGCACTTCATATTTTTCTTACTCTTATCTTCGCTTGTTTCAAAAAACTCATCGCCATCCCGTCGGGGTAGCCCTCGGCGATAACGATCTCTTTTATCCCGGCGTTGATGAGCATCTTGGCGCAGATCACGCACGGCTGGGTCGTAGCGTAAAGAGTGGCGCCTTTGACGCTTATGCCGTGAAGACAGGCCTGGATCAGGGCGTTTTGCTCGGCATGCAAGGCCCGGCACAACTCGTGCCTCTGGCCCGACGGAATATTCAGTTTCTTGCGGATACACCCAACCTCGATGCAGTGTTTCAGGCCGCTGGGCGCCCCGTTATAACCGGTAGCCAGGATCCTTTTCTCTTTCACGATCACCGCGCCAACGCTACGACGCAGGCAGGTTGACCTCTTGGCGACCAGATGCGCCATCTCCAGGAAATATTCATCCCAGCTCGGCCTATTATGCGAAACGGTTTTCTTTTTCATTTATTCTGACAGCTCCGGATATAGCGGAAACTTCCCGGCCAAGGCCAGGGTCTCCTTTTTGATTTTAGATAGCCTCTCCCCATCTACCCTGTTTTCCAGGGCATCATTGATCAGGCGGGCGACCTCCTGCATCTGGGCTTCCTTCATCTTGCGCGTGGTTACCGCCGCGGTCCCCAGGCGTATGCCGCTGGTAACCAGCGGGCTCTTCTCGTCGAAGGGAATAAGGTTTTTATTCACCGTGATATTCACCTCTCCGAGTATCTTCGAGGCATCGGCACCGCTTACGCCTTTGGGATTCAAATCAACCAGCATCAGGTGCGTATCCGTGCCGCCGGATACGATGCGAAAACCCTTTTTCTCCAGGGAAACCGCCAGTTCTTTTGCGTTCTTGGCCAACTGTATCTGGTACTGCTTAAACTCCGGCTGCATCGCTTCATGAAAAGCTACTGCCTTTGCCGCCACCACATGCATCAGAGGGCCTCCCTGGATGCCGGGGAATATCTGGCTGTCGATCTTCCTGGCAAACTCTTTCCTGCAAAGGATAAAACCTCCGCGCGGCCCGCGCAAGGTCTTGTGCGTAGTAGAAGTGACAAATTCCGCGTAAGGAACCGGCGACGGATGTATGCCCGCGGCGACCAGCCCGGCGATATGCGCCATATCCACGAACAGGTACGCGCCCACGCTGTCGGCAATCTGGCGGAATTTCTTGAAATCTATCGTCCTGGGATAAGCCGAAGCCCCGGCCAGGATCATCTGCGGTTTATGCAGCCTAGCCAGTTCCATGATCGCATCATAATCCAGGGATTCGGTCGCCCTATCCACTCCGTAACCGACCATCTTGAAGAACCTTCCGGAAAAATTATGCGGGTGTCCGTGGGTGAGGTGGCCGCCAGCGGATAAATCCATGGCCAAAACGGTATCTCCGGGTTTTAGCGCCGCGAAATACACCGCCATATTCGCCTGCGAACCTGAATGCGGCTGGACATTGACATGCTCCGCCCCGAACAATGCCTTGGCCCTTTCTATAGCCAGGCTTTCGGCGATATCAACGTATTCACACCCACCGTACCAGCGTTTTCCGGGATAACCCTCGGCGTATTTGTTGGTCAAAACGGAACCCTGGGCTTCCAGCACCCCCAAGGAAGTAAAATTCTCCGAGGCGATAAGTTCCAGGTGTTCTTCCTGCCTTTTCAATTCCTGCTCGATAGCTGCGTAAATCTCCGGGTCAATTTTTTTAAGGTATTTCACTTCGCGCATCTCCTTATCTTTCGTTCTATCTTGTTGATTAAATTCACCCTCTTGGCATGCCTGCCTCCGGCAAACTCCGTCTTTAACCAGGCAAGCGCCATCTTTTCGGCCAATTCCGTTTTCACGAATGCCGAGCCCATTACCAGGACATTGCTGTCGTTGTGCTCTCGGCTAAGCTTGGCGGTCTTCAAATTATGGCAAAGAGCCGCGCGCACCCCCGGGAATTTATTGGCGACAATGGAATTGCCAATACCGCTCTTGCAAATCAATATTCCCCGCCCGTACTGCCCGCCGGAGACCATCTCCGCCAGGCGCGCTGCGTAAAGCGGGTAATCGCAGCGGTCCTCGGAATAAGCCCCCAAGTCTTTTACCTGAAAACCCTTCTCCCCAAGGTGTTTTCTCAACTTCTCTTTTAACTTGAAACCCGCGTGGTCTGACGCAATCAACAGTGTATTCATATTATCCTGCTTATCCTTTCTACGGCGCCCTTGATCGTGATAAAAGTATTTTCATAAAACTCCGTTGAACCGCCTGCGGGGTCTAAGATATCCAGGTCATTACCGCTGATGCCGGCAAACTCCTTCAGCAGGAATACCCTGTTCTTAGCCTCGGGCGCAATCTCCAGCACCCTCTTCTCATGGGCCGATTCCATCACCAGGATAATATCCGAAAGATCGGCCATTTCCCTGGTCAGCCTCCGCGAACGATGGCCGCTTACGTCAATACCCTCCTTAGCCAGCACCACCCTGGCCTCTGTGCTGGCGCCGGAGCCGGCAATGGTCATTATCCCCGCCGAAGCCACCTCGACGCCACTGCGTTTCTGCCTCTGCAACAGTTTTTTCAAATACGCCTCGGCCATCACCGAGCGGCAGGAATTTCCCGTGCAGACGAAAAGCACGGTTTTCGATTTCAGCACGGCGTCTATCTCATCGTCACTGATCGCCCCGCTTCTGGTTATCCGCGCCTGGGGCAGACTCAAATCCACAATTGTGGATTCAACCCCGGCCGCGGATGCCCCTGCGTCAAGCGCCAGGTCAACCAAGCCGTCCATCTCTTTCATCGCCTGACTGAAATCCGCCGGCGCAGGATTACCCGATATATTCGCCGAGGGGCAAGCTACCGGCACCCCTGCTCCCGCGACCACCTTCAAAGCAACCAAATGATCCGGCATGCGCAGGCCAACCTTGGCGCCATCCCGTGACTTTAACAGCACCGTCAGCGGGCCTGGCCAGAACTTGCGCATCAGCTTATGCGCGGCCGGCGGGATATCCGCGCAAAGCTCCTTCGCTTTTGATTGATCCGCGATAAGCAGGCTGAAAGGCTTGTCCTTCGGCCGCTTCTTTATTTCATAGAGCTTGTCCAGCGCCCTCTTGTCCAGGGCGTTTGCGGCAATCCCGTAAACCGTCTCCGTAGGAATAACTACCAACCCGCCCGCAGCGATCACTTTCGCCGCCTCTTTTATGCAACCCTCTTCAGGAGCCAACGGGTTTATTTTTATTGTCTTGGTCAAACTCATACCCTGACTTTTATCTTCTTGATCTTGCGGCACATCCCTTTCTTGTAATCAAGAAGTTTGGCGCTGATCTTCTGATCGCTTACCCCCAAGACCTCCAGGGCAAAAAGCGCGGCGTTCCTGGCGCCGGACTTTCCGATGCACATACAGGCAACCGGTATCCCCGGAGGCATCTGTACAGTCGACAACAGCGAATCAAGGCCTTTGAGGTTCTTGGTTTCCACGGGGATGCCGATAACCGGAAGCGTGGTGTGCGCGGCGACTACCCCGGCTAAAGCCGCGGACATGCCGGCAGCGGCAATAAAAACCTTTGTCCCGCTCTTCGGCGCCGACTCCACGTATTGGGCGACCTCTTTAGGCGTGCGGTGCGCGGATAAAACCCGTACCTCGAAATCCGCCTTGAACTCCTTCAACACGCCCACCGCCTCCTTGACCGTCTCTAGATCCGATTGACTTCCCATAATTATGCTTATTTTAGCCATTCTTTCTCCTTATATTATAATGCCTTCGCCCCGATATCCTTGCGGTAATGCATTCCCTCGAAACTTATCTTATCCACCGCCTTATATGTTGTACTGATCGCCTCTTTTATTGTCGCCCCCCGCCCGGTCACGCCGAGCACGCGGCCGCCGTTGGTCACCACCTTGCCAGCTGA
>CAZNGC010000064.1:0-6602 GCA_964572435.1 uncultured Planctomycetales bacterium
GCTAAATACGCCGGTTCTCTCCTGGGGGTTCTCTGGACGCTGGTGAATCCGGTCCTTACGATGCTGGTGATAACTTTTGTATTCAGCTTTATCATCAAGACGGATATAGAAAGCTTCGCGCTATTCGTGCTCGCGGGGATCCTTCCCTGGGTTTTCTTTTCCGGGGCTTTGTCCGAGGCCGTATCTTCTTTGAACGCGCAGAAGAATGTTTTGCATCAATTCAGCCTGCCAAAGGAGATAATCCCCCTAAGCGTGGTCATTTCGCACGCGATGAGTTTTTTGATGAGCTGGCTGGTCATTTACCCTTTTTTCATCATGCATAACCCCCGCATCTGGGTGTTTGCCGTCTTACTGCCGCTTGTTTTCATTTTAACATTTCTTTTTACCGCTGGCCTTGCCATGTTTTTCAGCGTGCTCAATGTTGTCCATCGCGACCTGGAACATTTGACCGGGACACTGCTTATGTTATGGTTCTGGATGACCCCTGTTTTTTATACCACGGAGATGGTTCCCCAATCTTTCCGCTGGGTATTCAATTTTAACCCGTTAACCGCGTTTATACTGTTCTACAGGGAGATATTATTCTACTGCCGCCTGCCCGAAACGGGCATTCTTTGGGGTGTGGTTATTTGGGCTTGCTTAGTTTTCCTGTCCGGAGTGTTGGTTTCGGTATGGTTTGAGCCAAAGGTTATGAAACGGGTCTAATATGACAGTGATTGATTTTAGGGATGTCTGGGAAATGTACCGGATCAAATTCATCGTTGACGGTAAGGCCCGTTGGGAGGATTTTTGGGCTTTGCAGGGGATAAGTTTTTCCATAGACAAGGGCCAGGTTGTGGGGATTATCGGAGAGAACGGATCGGGAAAATCTACCGTCTTAAGGTTGATCGCCGGGATGCTTAAGCCAGACCGCGGAGAGGTGAAGGTTTTCGGCAGCGTATCCGGGCTTTTGGAGCTGGGGGCGGGTTTTCAGCCGGAGTTGACCGGCAGGGAAAATATCCTTTTGCAGCTTGAACTCTTCGGAGTCGCCTCCGGAGAGTTCAAAGAGAGGTTTCGGCGGGTGGTCGATTTTGCCGAGATCGGCAGATTTATCGACGCGCCGGTAAAATGCTATTCGCAGGGGATGTTTGTGCGCTTGGCGTTTGCCGTCGCGGTGCATATGGATTCCGATATTTTTCTTGTGGACGATACCTTGGCGGTGGGGGATGAATATTTTCAGAAGAAATGTATCAAGGAGATATTTAAGATCAAAGAAGAGGGAAGGACGGTAGTCATTGTCACTCATGATATGGCGATGCTGAAGAAACTTTGCGCTAGGACGATATTCCTGAAGAAGGGGGTCTTGGTCAGGGATGATGAGACCTCCCGGACGGTATCGTTCTATTCGCAGACAGTGGGGAGTCCCAAGGGGATTGCGGTTATAGAAAGAAAACAGTTCAGTCTGGTATTCAATAACGGCAGGCTGCTTTTGAGTTGGGACGGTAAAATGATTACTCTGCCTTGCGGGGCTTACACCTCTTCGGTAGTGGACGGTTTCTGGTTCAGCTCATGCCAGGCGGACTGGGAGGTCAATGAGTCGGCGGGGCAGATTACCGCTATAGGGAAGTTTTACCATTTGTCGATGTCCCAGGTGTGGAGGCTGGCTATAGATGACGATTGTCAGTTAAGGTGGGATATTGAAATTGAACTTGAAAATGACATTCGCCCTCCGGAGGTATATATTAATGTCGCTTTGTCCGACGGTTATCAGACATGGTTTGCCGATACCGAGAAAGGGGATTTTCCCGGGATAAAGGAAGAAGACAGGAAATGGAAGGCCCTTCCCATGAAGAGTATGTCCAGCGTCTGCATAGGGGTCTACGGCGAAGAATCTACTTCTCTTAAGCTTCCAGCGCTACTTTTTGAGCAGGCGGATTTACGTTATCGTTCTCAATCTGGGATTTTAAACTCGGATTACCTGAATCCCGGGAGGCTGCTTCAATATAAGGCATCGTTTTCTTCGGCAAGCCCATCCGGCCAGGCCAACAGGTTCATTTGTTTTTCCGGGAAGATAATTGCGGGCATTTCCGATGTTGACGCCTATGTCAGCCAGAAACAAAAAGAGTTTGTCGTTTCTGCCGGCTTGCTGAAGCTGGCCTTCGACGGCGGGAGGCTGGCCGTATTCTTTGACGGTATACCGTTGACAAAAGCCGGCCATATTTATTCAGCTTTCTTTATGGGCCAGAAATGGTTTACTTCGGATTCGGCAAGCTGGGCAATAAAAAAAGAAGCAGAAAACCGGCTGATTGCCCGCGGCAAATGGGGGGATTCGGGAATTTCCCAGGTATGGACTATCGAGGCAAGAGAGGATAATTCGTTTATCTGGAATGTCCAGGCGGAGGTTACCCATGAAGCGCGAATCGAACAGCAGAGATTGAGATGTTTTTTTTCCGAGGAATTCGATTCTTTCCTGGCGGGATTCTTCTCCGGGGAATTCGGAAACACATTTTCGGATACCGACTCGGATTTATTGAAAAGATGCGTCGCCTCCGGTGAAGTGAAATTGCGCAGTTCCATTGCCGGCCGGCCGGCAGTTTCATTATCCTTCGCCGAAGGGCTGGGGAATTTCGTTAAGATATTCAACTCCGATTATTATAACAAAGCGAGAATCCTGCATCTGGAAAAAGTCGAGCCGCAAACGCACGCGGTCTTTAGTCCCGGAGAGCACGATTGTTTCAGGGCCAGGTTTTCTTTTTTTCGGGAAGAGGCCGGAGCGTCCGGTAAAACTTCAAATGTCATCGCCTCCGGCGATACAAAACTCGTATTCGACGATGGAAGGGGGAGGTTATATTACGGCCAGGAAGAGCTGACAAAGAATCTTGCTTTGTATACCTCGGTGCGTTCGGGAGGCAAGTGGTTCGATTCCCTTTCTTCCGCCTGCTGGAAGGTTGTCTGCGGCGACGGCCGTCAAATCCAGGCTTCCGGGAAATGGCTTGATCTGCCGCTATGCCAGGATTGGAGCATCAGGCTGGTCGATGCGTTAACTTTTGAATGGGAGGTAGTGTTGCGGGTGGAGAAAGAGGTCGAACTTGACCGACTGCAGGCCAATATCATGTTTTCGGAAATGTTCAGCCGATGGGCCGCAGGCAGACATACCGGAGTTTTTCCGGAGTTCAGGGAAGATATCGATGACGACTGGGATTGTTTATGGGTTGCCGAAAACGGAGAATATATGGCGGTTCTGCAAGGCGACCCCGGATGCGGGATTCCCGATATTTCCCTGATTGTGCGCCCTTTAGATCCGCGGTGGAGCCTTAAGATACTTAACTCCGACATGTATCACCGCGGCAGGCTGCTGCAGTGTTCTTCTGTTTTCAGGACAAAATTGCCGCCGGGCGGTTATCCGTATTTTTCCGGAAGGTTAACCATAACCGATAGGCGCAAATAGATGGACATATCCATTGTTATCCCTACTTATAACCGTAAATCCAAACTCAAGGCTTGCCTGGATTCCTTATTCGCGCAAACCTGCGCGCAGGATAGTTTCGAGATCATCGTTGTGGATGATGGCTCGACCGCCGGGACAGAAGCGATGTTGTCGAGGCTTTCCGGAGAAAACCGGAATTTAAGGTATTTTATCCAGGGTCGTAAGGGCCCGGCGGCAGCCAGGAATTTAGGCATAAAACATGCCCGTGCCAGATTAATTGGGTTTACCGACAGCGACTGCGTTTTAGACGCCAACTGGGTGAAATATATGGTTGCCGGACATAACGCGGACACTACGGCGGCGGCAATCGGCGGGCTTACGGAAGTCGATAGGTATAATATCAAGTCCCAGGTCAGCCAGTCCTTGAGCGATGGAGCGATCGAGGCCTGGGTGGACGGCCGTCAGGAAACCATATTTTTCCCTACCTGCAACGTTTCCTTTAAACGGGAGTATCTTTTTGAAGGGTTCAACGAGCTTTTCCCTCTCCCGGCCGGAGAAGACCTTGATTTTTTCTGGAGGCTTTTTAAAAAAGGCGCCAGGTTCAATTATAATAAAGAAATTAGGGTATTTCATGATTGTCATACTGACTTGGGCTCATTCTTAAAACAGGCCTATATGTATGGACGCGGTAATTACCTGGTTCAGTATATGCACCGCGATCACCCGCTTCTTAAAGAAGTGAAAACGAAAACAAATTTTGCTTTCATAACCGGGTTGACGGTGAATTTCATCAAGATCCCGCGTTTTTCCTGTGTCTTGGGCAGGCGGCTGATTTCCAGGCGGAAAGACCTGAAGTTCTTCCAGAGGATGCAGGTATATCTTTATTTCGCGCTGCATAAAATAAATTATTTGTTTGGTAATTCGCTTGAGCACTTAAGGGTCAGGAGTATCCGCGGCCCGGTCGATGCCAGGCCGGAACTGGTTATCCTGGATTTGTTGCATAGGTGCAATCTTTCATGCAATATCTGCGAAATCAGGAAAGACAAACCGGCTGGAGAATTCAGCCTGGAAGAGGTGAAAGATATTATCAATCAAGCCTGTTCCTGGCCGGCTAAAGATTTTGCCTTGTCCGGGGGCGAGCCGTTGTTGAGGGATGATATTTTTGAAATCCTGGATTTTGTGATGAAAAATAAATATCATATAGGCATATTGAGCAACGGTGTTTTGTTGAGCGATGATTACATCGAAAGGCTGCTGCCTTATTTGGCGGGAGGGTACCTTTCCTTGAGCATTTCCCTGGATTCCCTGACCCCGGCAATTCACGACGATATCCGCGGGGTGAGGGGCAGCTTTGAGAAAACCAGCGCTGCCTTCAAAACACTCGCCAGGCTGAAAAAGAAAAACCCGTCGATCAATTTTAATTCGATCTCCATAGTTCTTAACGAGAACTTGGAGGAGCTCCCGGCCCTGGCGGATTTCCTGAAATCCCTGGATATAAATTCCATACAGTTTCAGGCGCTGCTTTCGAATAACCTGGTAATGAGGGATAGAAAGAGCGATTCCAAATACTGGATCCCGCCAGCCAGGTTCGATATACTGGACAAAACCATCGACAAGCTTATCGGGTTCAAAAATAAAAATCCGTCCTTGGTGCGTAATTCCGAGAATAACCTGCGGTTGATTAAGAAGTATTTCCGCGGCACCCTGGGCCAGGATGAAGTACATTGCCGTTATGCCGAGAAGACTGTGCTTATCGCCAATAACGGAGATTTGACTACTTGTTTTGAAAGTTATGGCAATATCCGTAAGGATAAACTGAAGAAGATATATTCGTCAGGTAATTGTATGCGGGCCAGGACGCGGGTGAAGGCGTGCAAGCATCCGTGCCTGTTGCCCTGTTTTTGCGATTGATCCGTTCTGTAACGTGCGGAGGTTTATATGCATATACCCGAGAAGTTTAAAAAAGACATAGGTTTTTGGCTATCCAGAAAGATTGGTTATCCGCTTGTGCCTCCGGAAACGCTGCAGCTTTCGATTACCAGCAGGTGCAATTTGCAATGCAAGATGTGCAATGCCTGGAAGGATGCCAAGAGGGAACATGAGTTAAGCCTGGACGAGATAAAAGGTGTTATCAACCAATGCAAAGATTGGGGGGTAAAGGAGATCAATCTTTGCGGAGGCGAGCCGCTGCTAAGCGAAATTATCTTTGATGTGATAGAGTTCGCCAAACAGGCCGGGATGAAGGTTATCCTGACGACCAACGGAACTTTAATTACGGAATCCCTGGCAGATAAGCTTATTCGCTCCGGTGTCGATATAATTACAATATCCGTCGATGGGGCGAAAGCAAAGACCCATGACAGGATAAGGGGGTTATCCGGGGCTTTCGACAAAATAATGCAGGGTATAAGGCACCTGAATTCCCGCCCGGATTCCAAAAAGTTGGTCAAGGTGATGATATTCACCCTCTCTAACTATAATTTCGAAGAGCTTGAGGATTATTTCTCCCTGGCTAAGAGTTTGTCCATCGACGCATTGTACATAACCTCGGTGGTAACCGATAATGTCAAGCTGTATAATCAGGGTCCGTGTGATGCCCAGAACGATTTATGGATAAGCGGCGAGCGCCTGATTAAACTTGATAAGGTAATCGAGAGGGTCGAGGTTCTCCAAAAACAGGGTTATGGTTTAAACTATCCGAGTTTCCGGTTAATCAGGAAATATTTCAGGAGGGATATCGGTAAAGGGGAATGGGTTTGTTTTGCCGGCTACCGCAGGCTGGCCCTGGTTCCCGGGGGGACGGTGCAGATGTGCGGAGAGGAAATCGGAAATATCAGGAGGGAGCCGTCATTGAAGAAGATTTGGTATTCGGATAAGGCCTCCAGGAGAAGGGCTGCAATAGCAAAGTGCCGTAATTATTGCCTACAGGATTGTCATGCGCGCAATGAATCGGCCAGTCTGAAAAACGTTTTAAAGAATAACTTTATAAGATAAAGATGAAGATAGCGTTGATTTTTCCTCCTCTGTACGGAGTGGACATCCCGCCGCTGGGTTTGGCTTATGTGGCGTCGAAACTGATCGAGGATGGGCATCAGGTAAAGGTATTTTGCCTGAATTCCAGGCTGTACAGGGAGAATCCGGATAAAAAAAATCTTTGGGATTGGAGCAATTCTCAGAGCTGGATGACCTATGAGGG
>CAZNGC010000064.1:6680-7051 GCA_964572435.1 uncultured Planctomycetales bacterium
TCGGGAGCAGGAGAATTTTTGACATAGATGTCCTGACTGTTCGGTGGGCCAGCGAGATCATGGAGTTTTCTCCGGGGTTTGTGGGGTTCAGCGTGAATACGCATTCGGCGGCCCTGTCTAACCTGCTGACGGATAAAATCAAAAATAGAAGCCGCCGCATCCCGGTTATCTTCGGCGGGCCGTTTTGTTCCGAATTAAGGCCTGATTTAATGAATTCAAACGTGGATATCTATGTTAAAGGGGAAGGGGAAATTCTCGCTAGTCTTATTGCCCGCAGGCTCCAGGATGGAAAATCCGTGGAAGGGATCAGGGGGCTTGTTGTCAGCCGGGGGGGGAAATTTGAGGGTGCCGGGGGGAACAGGGGTGTTGCG
>CAZNGC010000065.1:0-6875 GCA_964572435.1 uncultured Planctomycetales bacterium
GCGCCAGGTCGAGCAGGGGGTGCCCGGCGTAGTCTGCCTTTATCCCGTGTTTTTCGTAAAATTCTTCTTCGAACTTGAAAAGCACGATCATCCTGGATATATATTTTCTTATACTTTCGATGCGTTTTTCTCTGGAGGCCCAGACCTGCGGGCTTACGTAGTAGATTGCCGGGATACTTTTGTTTATCGCTTTTGCCAGGCGCAGGTTGAAGCCCGAGAAATCAACGAATATTATCGCTTCAGGTTTGTCCGTTTTTATTCTTTCAAGGATTGTTTTCTTCAGCCTGAAGAATCTGGGAAGTTTCTTCAATACGTCGAAGAGCCCCATTACGGATAATTCTTTGATATCGCAGATGATTTGGGCGCCGCTTTCCTTCAGGCATGAGCCGCCAACGCCGGATATCTTGATCCCGGGGTCGATTTTCTTTATTTCGGAGGCGAGATTACCGGCGAGAAGGTCGCCGGACGGTTCTCCGCAGACGATGAGCAGTTTGTCTATTTGTGCCATATTTGATTCTGGATTTCCAGGGCTACCGCCAGGGCTTCTCTGGCTACCGGTCCGGAGACCAGCGGTTCTTTTTTGTTGATCAGACAATCGACAAACGAGGATAGTTCTTTCTGTAAGGGTTGTTCTTTTTCGATAGGCAGGCGCTCTTTGGTTATTTTCCCCTGGGACCTGCGGTATACCGAGGCCTCGGCATCCTTGTAATTGAGCGAAATGTACGTGTCTTCCTGGAATATGCGTATTTTACGCATTATTTCGTCGGAGACCCGGCTGGCCGTTAGATTAGCGATGCAACCGTTCTTGAAAGTCAGGCGGGCGTTGGCGATATCCTCGAACGGGGTAAGCACGTTTACCCCCACGGACTCGGTCTTCTCCAGCGGTGAATTCACCAAGCCGAGAACTATGTCTATATCGTGGATCATGATATCCAGGACCGCGCCGACGTCCAGGGAACGGTTGGGAAAACTTGAAAGCCGGTGACATTCGATGAATTTCGGGTTCTTGATTATTTTTTGCGTAGCGCAGAAAGCGGAGTTAAACCTTTCAATATGGCCTACTTGCAGGGTAAGATTCTTTTCTTTGGCTATTTCAATCAGGTTGTCCGCCTGGTCGAGGTCTACGGTAAAAGGTTTTTCCACCAGGAGGTGTATGTTTTTTTCAAGAAGGTCGCGGGCTATCTGATGGTGCAATAGAGTAGGCACGGCGATACTGGCAGCGTCAATTTTTCCGAAGAGCTGGCGGTAATCGCTGTATCCGGGGACCTTCAGGGCCCCGGAGGCGGATTTCAGGTTTGCCGGGTTAGTGTCGCATACGCCTACAAGCGAACAAGAGGGGATCTGTTTGTATATTTTGGCGTGGATACTGCCCAGGTGCCCGGTTCCGATAACCGCTACTCTAAGTTTATCCATTCTCTAATCATAGCAAAGTGTGTATATTGATGCAATTAAAATCTTGGGCTCATTCAATCGTCCCGCTAATTTCCTCGTTTAAGGCGGATATTTTGCCTGCCGCCTTATTATTAAGGTAAGGCCGCGTATGCCGGAAATGCGGAAGACGGATATATAAATTGTACGAAATAATCCAATAAAAGGTTTGCCATCCACAGACATATATGTTAAAATAAACCCTCTCCTGAAAAGGTGAAAAAATGAATGATTATTTAAAGCTATTGAAGTTTGTCCGGCCGTATTACGGCTTATTCGCCGTTGCAATCATCTGTATGGGTTTTTCCGCCATATTTGACGGGGTTTCCCTGGCGATGATGGTGCCTCTGGCGGACAAGGTCCTTACCAACAAAAAAATCATCATACCAGCCAAATTGCCGGATTTCCTGGCGAATTTAGTGGATAATATAAATAATACGCCTCCGGAGGCGCTCTTGAGCTATATGGTGGTGATTGTCCTCCTGCTTTTCTTCCTAAAGGGGGTTTTCGGGTTCTTCCAGAGCTATTTCATGTCGGATATCGGCCAACTGGTGGTCAGGGATATCAAGGCCAAGCTTTACGCCAAGATCCAGTCTTTGTCTCTGAACTATTTCACGCACAAGCGCGGCGGAGAGCTGATGTCGAGGATTACCAACGACGTGAAGCTGGTGGAGAACGCGGTTTCGTACGGCTCGACGGACCTGGTCTATCAGAGCCTGCAGGTAGTTGTTTTCTCCGTGGTCATCTTCTTTATTTATTTCAAGATGGCCCTGATTTCCCTGGTATTCCTGCCCTTGATCAGCTTGCCGATCATCAAGGTAGGCAAGGTATTAAGGAAACTGTCCAAGCGCTCGCAGGAAAAGGTCGCTGATACCAACTCCTTGCTTTATGAGACGATCATGGGGGCGCGTATTGTCAAGGCCTTCAATATGGAAGAATATGAAATCGGCAAATTCAACAAGGTGAATAACGAGTATTACAAACTTTCCATGAAATCGATCAAGCGTACATTGCTGCTTAACCCGGCTACGGAATTCCTGGGATGTATCGCCGGGGTCGTTGTATTCTTTTGGTGCGGCAGGGAGGTCATCGCCGGCAAGCTTTCTTTCGGAGTTTTCGGGCTTTTTCTGGGTTCGCTGCTTTCCTTGATCCGGCCGTTCAAGAAACTAAGCCAGGTAAACGCGTTGAACCAGCAGGCAATGGCCGCCAGCGAACGCATACATGAAGTCCTGGAAACGGAGCCGAGCGTGAAAGAGTCGGTTTCCCCAAGGGAATTGGCCGATTTCAAACGGGATATCAGTTTTAGCGATGTCTGGTTCGCTTATTCCGACAAGCATGTGTTGAAGGGGATCAGCCTGCGGGTTGAATACGGGCAGATGCTGGCGGTCGTAGGCCCCAGCGGAACAGGTAAGAGCACCCTGGTGGACCTTATTCCGCGTTTTTACGACCCGCAGAAAGGCAGCGTGCTTATAGACGGGGTGGATGTGCGGGATTTCAGTTTCAAGTCCCTGCGTGAGCATATAGGGATAGTCAGCCAGGAGACAATACTTTTCAACGATACGATCAGGGCGAATATCGCTTACGGCAGGCCCGGGGCTTCGGACAGCCAAATAGAGGAAGCTGCCAGGAGGGCGCACGCGCATGATTTCATCTCCAGGTTTCCCCAGGGTTACAATACGGTGATCGGGGACAGGGGCGTAAAGATATCCGGAGGAGAGCGCCAGCGTATTGCCATAGCCCGGGCGCTGCTCAAGAACGCCCCGATATTGATCTTGGACGAAGCTACCTCGCAGTTGGATTCCACTTCGGAACGCGTTGTCCAGGAGGCCCTGGACAGCCTGGTTTGCGGCAGGACTGTCTTTGTGATTGCCCACCGCCTTTCCACGGTAAGGAATGCCAACAAGATCGTGGTATTGGATAAAGGCGTGATTGTCGAACAGGGTACGCACAGCCAGCTTCTGGAAAACAAGGGTTTATACAAGCGGCTCTATGACGCTCAAGAGATACAATAAATAGTTGCAAACGGTAAAATATTTGCTATAATTACAAAATTAACTTTTTGTCTCGTTTTTCCGGCCTTTTTTCCGGCAGCGGAAGGCAAAAAGGCTTATTAACTAAAAGAAAAAGGGGGAATAAAAAAGTGCCATCAGAATTAATCAAACAGCTTTTGGAAGCAGGAGTGCATTTTGGGCACCAGACTAAGCGCTGGAATCCCAAGATGAAGAAGTTCATTTTCGGTTCGAGGAGCGGCATCTACATTATTGACCTGGAAAAGACCGAGCAGTGCATTAACGCAGCGCGGGATTTTTTGATGGATATAACCTCAAAAGGCGAATTTGTCCTTTTTGTAGGGACCAAGAAACAGGCTCAGGATGTGGTCAAGCAGGAAGCGATGCGCTGCGGCATGTATTATGTTACCGACCGCTGGCCGGGGGGTATGCTTACAAACTTCGCTACCATTAAAAAGAGCATTAACCGCCTGAAAGAGATCGAGAAGATGCGCACGGACGGTACATTCGAGAAACTTACCAAAAAAGAGGTTGCCCGGCTGGAGAAGGAAATGGCTAAACTGAACAAGAATTTCTCCGGGATAGTGGCGATGGAGCGCATGCCGAAAGCGGGTTTTGTCGTGGATCCTCTGACGGGAGCAACGGCGTGCTGGAAGCGCGCAGGCTGGGGATTCCGATAGTCGGCCTGATCGATACAAATTCCAATCCCGACCTGGTGGATTATCCCATCCCCGGCAACGACGACGCAACCAAGTCCATCCGCACGATAACCACGGTTATCGCGGATACGATTATCGAGGGGAGGAAGAAATTCCTTTCTTATCTGGCCCAGGACGGCGTGAAGATGGGGGAGAGCGTCGAGACAGAGGGATTGAAGCAGGATATTCCCGCCGAAGTCCTTCCCGAGGAAGAAGTGAAGATCAAGGAGATAGAGGAGATTGTCGAAGACAGCCAGCCGGCCGAAACTGACGGAAGCCCCGCTAAAAGGACGCACGCCAAGGTAGCCGCGGAAGCAAAACTTAAACCAAGAAAGAAGGGGTAGTTTTAAAATGAAGAATTCGTTGGACGCAATCAAAGAATTGAGAGATATGACTTGTTCCAGCATCGCCCATTGCCGCAAGGCCCTGGAGGATGCCAAGGGTGATATAAAACAGGCAGCGATCCTGCTGCGCAAACAGGGGCTGGAGATCGCCGCCAAGAAACAGAGCCGCAGCGCCAAGGAAGGCAGGGTGGATTGCTATATACACCATGGCAATAAGATCGGCGTACTGCTGGAAGTTAACTGCGAATCGGATTTCGCGGCCAAAAACGAGGAGTTTACGAGATTCACCAAGGACCTGGCTATGCATATAGCCGCCTCAAGCCCCGCTTACCTGAAGAAGGAAGACGTGCCGGAAGATGTGCTCCAGCATGAAAAAAGCAAAGAGGATTTCTACAAGAATAACTGTTTGATGGAACAGGCCTTTGTCAAAGATCCGAGTTTGACGATCAGGGATTATCTGGGCAGCATTGTCGGCAAGATCGGCGAGAATATCGTTATCCGCAGGTTTATCCGCTACAAAGTCGGCGAATAAATGCTTAAACCGGTTTATAAAAGAATTGTCCTCAAGCTTAGCGGCGAAGCTCTTCAGGGGAAGAATACGCACGGGATAGACCCCGGGGTGCTTAAGTCGATAGCGCTCCAGATCAAGGAGATCAGGGGCCTGGATGTGGATGTGGCGGTTGTTCTGGGTGCGGGGAATATCCTGCGCGGCCAGGAAAATACCGCCTCCCGCGGACTGGATCTGGACCGCAGCGTCGCCGATTATATGGGGATGCTTGCCACGGTGATAAACGGGCTTTCCCTGCAGGATTCACTGGAGAAATCCGGGGTGCCTACAAGGGTGATGACGGCTATCGAGATGGAAAGGATAGCCGAGCCCTATATCAGGAGAAGGGCCATACGGCATTTAGAAAAAGGCAGGGTGGTTATTTTTGTCGCCGGTACCGGCAACCCTTATTTTACCACTGATACCGCGGCCGCGCTCAGGGCTATGGAGATTAACGCCGACGCTATCCTGAAGGCGACCAAAGTAGACGGGGTTTACGCGGCTGATCCGATGAAGGTAAAAAACGCCAGGAAATTCAGCCAGTTGAAGTATATCGATGTGCTTAAGAAGGGGCTGAAGGTAATGGATGCCACGGCAATCAGCCTGTGCATGGATAACAAGTTGCCGATTGTTGTTTTTAATCTTAACCGTTCCGGCAATATCAGGCGGGTGGTTTTTGGCGAAAAGATCGGCACTGTAGTAAGATAAGCGAAAGGCGGGAAAAATGACTGTTAAAGAAGTATTGCATAATACGGAAGAAAAGATGAAAAAGTCTTTTGATTCGGTGACTCGCCAGTTTCAGGAGGTAAGGACCGGCAGGGCTTCTCCGAGCTTGGTCGAAGGCCTGCATATAGATTATTATGGGACTCCGACAATGCTTAAACAATTGGCGGCGATCTCCGCCCCGGACGCGCATTTAATCGTTATCCAGCCATGGGACGCTACGGTGATCGTGGAGATCGAAAAGGCCATTTTGAAATCGAATTTGGGTATCAGCCCATCCAACGACGGCAAGATTGTCAGGCTGGCGGTTCCGCAGTTGTCCAAAGAAAGGCGTATGGAATTGGCCAAGGTTATTCACAAGATGGCTGAAGACGGCAGGGTTTCCATGCGTACGATCAGGAGAGAGGCTAAGGAGACCGTAGAGAAGCTGGAAAAGGACAAGGTTATTTCTGAAGGCGATAAATTCCGCGGCGTTGATGAGCTGCAAAAGGCAGTCGACAGGTATATAGCGAAGATCGACGAGCTTTTGAAAGCCAAGGAAAAAGAGGTATTGGAGTTTTAGGTGTTTATCCCCGCAGTTAACCGTTTCGCAAATCCTTGTAATGATTTGCTCGCAACTGCAGGGATTAATTCGTGCGTTGATTTACTCACATTTCGTGTTCGTAAATCAAGCACTCATTAAATTTTGGGCCTCTAGCTCATCCGGTAGAGCACCACACTTTTAATGTGGGTGTGCCGCGTTCGAGTCGCGGGAGGCTCATAAATTTGAAAGACGAGAACGCCAAAGGGGTGCGGGGAAAAGTTTTCACCGCGTTTCCGGGGTAACAGCGATCCGCCACGATTTTTGGCGGAGAGCGCCATAGGGGCAGAGCCCCTTTGGAGAGCAGTGAGCCTGAAAGTCCGTTGCGAAGCGTTCGAGTCGCGGGAGGCTCATAAATTCAGTAGTTAGTAGGTAGAATGTAGTAGGTAGGAAAACAAAAGCTGAAGGCTAAAAGCTGATAGCTGAAAGCTGATAGCTGAAAGAAGCGGTAAGAGGATATAGCCGGGCGGATGGCGGAATTGGCATACGCGATAGCCTTAGGAGCTATTGGGGTAACCCTTGGAGGTTCAAATCCTCTTCCGCCCA
>CAZNGC010000066.1:0-6683 GCA_964572435.1 uncultured Planctomycetales bacterium
CTCCAGCAGCTGGTTGCAGGCAGCCCTCGCTTCATCCAACACCCGGTAGATGAACGAAAGCCAGCTTAAATCGCGGTGAATATATATGTCCCTGGGGCCCTGTTTCTTCTCCATGGTCTTTACTCCATATATTGTATCTTGAGATTGATCTTATAGCCGGAAATATCCTCGAGCATGCCTTTTTTCTCCAGAAAATCTATTTTTTCCAGTAAAAAGTTACCCGAGGTAAAGACGGTAAAAGTTATATCCCTGCCCCGGTTAAGCCCTATCTCTATTTTCTTAACTTTCTGCCGGTGTGAACGGTCGAGGGCGTTGGATATCCTCAAGATCGAAGCTAGTTTCTGGACGAGCACCTGTTTGTCCCTGGCTAAAGAATTGTACAGGAAATGCGTATCCGAAGGCATGCCCTTGCGGTGGTAACGGCCGATGCATGCAATCACTTTTATCTCCTCGCTGCTTAACCTGAAAAGATTAAGGTTGGAAACCAGGTACTCGCTATGCTTATGGTGGGCGCGGTTATACACGAACATCCCTATATCATGCAAGTATGAAGCAAGCAATAGATACAGGGAATCCACTTTTTTCAGACCCAAAGCATCCTTCAGGCTGTCGAAAAGCGTCTCCGACAAATCAGCCACCTGCTGGGAATGTTTTATGTCGGAATTGAACTTCCGGCAGATAGAATTGGCGGCCGAAACCAGCTGGTTGGCCTTGTTATATTTCTGGGAAATCTCGAAATCCAGGATCATATCGGCAAGCACAGCCTCGGCAAGAGGGACATCCAGTATATAAATATTCTTGTTCTCGGTCAGCTTCACGAAGCTATTCAGGATGATGGCATAACCCGGGAAGGTTTCGGCTGTCTCCGGCGGGATCTTGTACGCGTTTGCCAGCTCTTCGATATTCATATCCGTGATCTTGTTTACAAGCTCTCCGGTATCCGCTTCGGCCAACCTGAAAAATGCCCCCTCCGGCTTGCTTCCCGAAAGGATCCTGGGCAAATACACGGAATAGGCCTCGTCGATAAGTATAATGTCGTCTATGGTTACGGGAGGCATCCCTCTTTTAAGATAGGCGAATTCATACTCCACGTTCTCCCCAACCGCTTCATAATTTTCTTTCAGGCTGCCGTCCAGCTTGGTCATCAGCTGCTTAATCCGCATCGTCCCCAGGGGCAGGCCGATATTCGACAAGGTAAAGCCCTGGGCCATAAAAGAAACGTCGAGGCTGCCGGCGCCGAGCTCGGCGATAATCAGGTTCTTGGCGTGGATAGGATATTTGTCTTTGAGTTTCTGGTAAAGATAGCCGTCTATGTAGTAAATGACGTCGCCGACTGAAAGGACTTCGATGTTGAATCCCGTTCTCCTGCCGACCGTATCGATAAAAACATCCCTGTTGGCGGCTTCCCTGACGGCAGTGGTAGCGATAACCTTGATGCTGGAGATCGAATATTCCTTAAGTTTATCGTTATATTTTTCCAGTATGGAAACGGTCCGGTTGATCGTCTCCTGGCTGATGCGGTTCTTGAAGAAAGTGTCCATGCCCAGAGGAACGACGTTTTTCAACGATTCGATTATCCTGATATCCCCGCCGTCCTTTTCCGCGATGAACAACTTCACGGAATTTGTTCCGATATCGATCACTCCGGCCCTGGATAGCTCTTTTTCCTTCATCTTAACCGGCCCCTCGCTGAATCGGCCTCCGAACATTAATAGGTTAAAAACTCTTTTGCGGCATAACGCCGGATACTTGAAGGAATATACAACAGGGATGTTAACCGGATCTTAATTGCGGGTAAATTCTTTGTAAAATCTTGATACGCGGATTTAGTGATTCCGAAGCTTTACTCCTCCGTAAACGCAGAAATAATACCATTTGCAGATGACGTCGATGTCTTTGAAGCCGGCCGCTCCAAGCGACTCCAGCTCGCGCATCAGGCTCGCCGGACGGTCTTCTTTTGTATGGTTCTTAAGCAGGCGCCTGACCTCGGATGCGGAACAACCCTGGCGAAGGAATTTCACCCAGTCCGCGATAAAGACTTCCTGCAGATGTTTGTTCGAGCCTAAGGTTATATCGGTATTGTAAAAGACCCCGCCTTTCTTAAGGCTGTCGTAGATCTTGCGGTAAAACGCTCCTTTGTCGGCCCCTTCCAGATGATGCATAACCAGCGACGAAACAACAGCATCGTACCTGCCGAACTTGAAATCCCGCAGGTCGCAAACATGAAACTCGACGTTCTTGTACGCTTTCAGCTTGGCCCTGGACATGGAGATCATCTTAGCGCTCAAATCGACGCAGGTAAGCCGGGCAAAAGGGAATTTCTCCAGGATCGCCTGGGCGATATTACCTGTGCCGCAGCCAAGATCGGCCACGCGGATCACGTCACGACGGGAAAAAGGCAATGCCGAAACCAACGCGGATATCGCCTCCCGGTAATGCGGGGCAAAGCGGGTGAAGTTCTTGTCGAAAACGGCTGCTTCCCTTTCGAAATGCTCTTTTATGGCTTCAAACCTGTTTTTCATCGTTCCTCCCTTGCGGACATTATACCGCCGGCGGCGGCAAAATCAATATTCCGGAATCATATTCTTGCACTTTCAGGGATTGTTTTTCAAAAAATCCAGAAGTGTTTTTACGATTACCAGGGGACTTGGCGGGCAGCCGGGGATATGCAGGGCAACAGGCAGTATGTTTTTAACCCCTCCCTCGACATAGTATGAGCCTTTGAACAACCCTCCGTCGAGGCTGCAGTCTCCGCAGGTGACCACGAACTTGGGCTCAGGCATGGCCTCATAGGTTTTCTTTAAAGCTGCGGACATATTTTTTGAGACCGGGCCGGTAACCAGCAGGCAATCCGCGTGCCGGGGTGAAGCCACAAAGTTTATACCGAACCTCTGTAAATCATATACGGGATTGTTCGCCGCGCCGATCTCCGCTTCGCAGGCGCCGCAGGAAGCGGTATCCACTTCGCGTATATTTAAAGACCTGCCGAACTTCCTGCGGATCAAGGGCCTTAATTGCCTGCCGTAAGACTCTATCCCGACGGATAAGTCCGCATCGATCCGCCTGGTAACAACCCCTTTTATCATCCTGTTTTTGAGTATATTTATCATAGTTAAAGATCGTTTCCCGGGTATGACAGGTCAAAACTTTTATTGCACAATGGAAAATCCGGGATGATATCCCCTAAAACCGAGTAAGAAAGCCCCTGCCAGTTGTGGAACGACGGGTCAACGATCTTGCATCTTTCGATGATCCCCAGGGCATCGGTCTTAAGCCAGTAAAGCACCGGGCCCCTCCACGCTTCAGCATAACCCAGGCTGCTTGCGGGCCTGGCTCCAGGCTTGGCCATAAGGCCGCCGGCATCGGCCAAATTAACGCAAAACTCCTTGATCAGGCGGTATGATTCCTCGAATTCAAGAATCCTCACCCGCAGCCTCGCCAGAACATCCCCCTGCTCCTGCATAGCCATCCTGAAACCGGCCTCTTTGTAAACCCCGGGAAAATATTTTCTCAAATCTACGGGAACTCCCGATGCGCGGCCGGCAAGGCCTGTCACGCCAAGGTCCTCGGCGGTCTTTTTCTTCAAAGCGCCGGTAGTATCCACCCTGTCCATAAAAGAAACGCTCGAATTCAATATCCCGGCCAGCTCGTCGAAATCGCGCTCTATCCTCTTTAAAGAACTAAGCAGCTCCTTCCCAAGATGCGCTTCGATATCAATCAAGACTCCTCCGACGGTATTTATCCCCTTGAGGTACCTGCTCCCGCACAACCTTTCATTCAACTGTAAGAGAGATTCTTTTATCAGGGAGGCATAAGCCGAGGGAAAACTGAAACCCACATCCAGGGCGGCCCCGCCGATATCATTCACATGATTGTACATGCGTTCAAGCTCAAGGAAAATCCCCCTTAAATAAGCGGCGCGCGGCGGAACAGCCAGGCCGGAGATCTTCTCCGCGGCGCGGGCAAATGCCAGGCTGTGGGCAAAACTTGTGTCCCCGCAAACACACTCCGACAGGCGGATGGCCTCTGCGTAACCCTTGCCTTCAAAAAGTTTTTCCACCCCCCGGTGGGTAAAGCCCAGCCTGATCTCGAGATTCACGATCGGCTCACCAGCCGCGCTGAAACGGAAATGCCCAGGGCCGATAATCCCGGCATGCACCGGCCCGACCGGAACTTCGAAAATCCCCTCGCCTTCCACTTTGTTGAATTTGTACTCTGCCAGGATGCCGGGGGCTATCTCCTTGAAATCCTTGCGCAGTGGATAATTTCCTTCCGGCAAAACCTCCTCATGCAGGTTAAGCCGCCTTAAATCCGGGTTGCCTGACGGCTCGATGCCGAACATCTCCCGGATCTCCCTTTCAAAAAGGGCGGCGGAATAAATATCCCTGGAAAGGGTCTCAAAACGCGGGTCATCCGCAGGGATATCCGTATTCACGATAACCCAGCGGCTGTTTTTCAGGTCGGCGAACACGCAATTAACTGTAAAGTTGCCGGTCTGAACACGCTGGTCAAGCGCGAAAAGCATCATTACCGGCGAGGAGAGCGCCTTGTGCAAAGCGACACAAGTGCCCCTGAAGGCATCCCTGCCAACTTTAATCCGGATCTCGTCGGGGTAATCCCCCTCTACGGAAACAGGGTTAAAGCCCGGGAACCTCTCTTTTACAGCTGAAATAATTTCCGGACAATCCATATCGAATCCTCTCTTGCCAGCAACACAATAAAACCCGGGACAAGAACCAACAAAAGCAAAAACAGGAACGCCAATTTACCGCTCAAAGGCTCGCCCTGAACCTTCATCGCCCCGGGCAGGCCGCCGAAAAGCATCTTCCCGAAGTGATAAATAAAGGCCGCGAATATCACGGCGATAAAGAACAATAGCAATGCCGCTGTCCAGTAAGCGCCTTTGAGAAAAGCCCCCATGATGATCATTATCTCGCTTACGAATATGGAAAAAGGCGGAAAACCGGTAAGCGCGAACAAGCCGATCAAAACCATCACGCCGGTAAACGGCAAGGCCTTGATTACCCCGCGTATCGCGTTCATGCTGTGTTTTTTATAGGCGCTGACGATGTTGCCGGCGCCGAAAAACATCATGGACTTGACTGCCGCGTGGTTAAGCACGTGCAGAAGAGCGCCTAATGCCGCCAGGGGGTTCCCCAGGCCCAGGCCAATAGATATGATCCCGATATGCTCTATACTGCTATAAGCGAGCAAGCGCTTCAGGTCTTTCTGCACCAGGATAAAACCGCAAGAGACTAAAAGAGAAACCAGCCCCAGGCCGACCATCAAATTCCCGAAATAAGCGAAACCGGCGCCCTTGATCACGATGAGGCCGAACCTAAGGATCGCGTAGATAGAAGTCTTCAGCAACACCCCGGACAAAAGCGCACTGATCGGGGCCACCGCCTGGCTGTGCGCGTCAGGCAGCCAGGTATGCATCGGCGCAAGCCCGGCCTTTGTGCCGTAACCAACAAGGATAAAGATAAAAGCGGTCTTAAGTATATCCTTATCCATTACCTGGGCAACCGAGTACATATCCGACCAGTTCAGGCTTTTGCTCAAGCCGGTCTTGGAAAAGGCGTAAGCGAAAAGAATGGTCCCCAAAAGAGCCAGGACTATCCCCACCGAACAGATGATGATATATTTCCAGGCCGCCTCCACCGACTCCTTGGTATTGTAAAAACCCACCAGGAAAGCGGAAATCAACGTAGTCATTTCAATGCCCGCCCAGAGCATCCCCAGGTTATTTACCGACGGGACAAAGAACATGGAAAGACAGAACAGGTTAAAAAGAGCGTAATAAATCCCTGCCTTGCGGCCGGATATCGTCCCATTCCCCAGGTCTTTGGCGATATAACCGACGGAATAAAGAGAGGCGGCAAAGGCCACCGCAGAGATGACGAAGATGAAAAAAGCGCTCAAGACATCCAGATAGATGAAATCGAAATAGGTAAGCGCTCCCGGCGAAGACAAGGCCCTGGCGAATAAAGAAACGCTGGACAATAACACTACCAGGTAACCGCAGCAATTGGCTATCCCGAAGGCCCTGCCCTTTCCTGCCGGCAAGGACGCCAGCGCCAGAATAACCGGAATCGATAAAATAAGGAATATCTGCATCTTAACCTTTCAAACGCGTGAGCTTATTCACGTCGATATGCGTGAAAAGCCTGTTGATCCTGTAAACAAACAAGCCCATAATGATCACGCTTACGAATACATCCAGGAATATGGCGATCTCCACGAAAAATGGCATGCCTCCGGAAACAAAAGAGGCGAAAAGAAAAACGCCGTTCTCCATCACCAGCAGGCCGATGACCTGGGTAAAGGCCTTCATCCGGAAAATCATCAGGAAAGCGCCGATAAATACCACAGAGAAAGAAACACTGACCGCCGCCCGCTTGTAATCCGGGCTAAAACCAAGACTGCCGGCAAACACCCAGGATAAACAGGTAAAAGCCAGGGAGATAGCCAGGGAAAGCTGAGGATTGACAAACAGGCCGAGGTTCTCTTCGACCTTTATCCTGCCGCAAACGCGCTTTAGCAGGAATGGGATAACTATGACCTTCAGGATAAGGATAAAAAACGCCACGATATACAGGTCCCCGCTCTTCTCCTCAAACCCTGCCTGCGCAGTGAGCAGGAAAAGCATAAACGACTGACAGCAAAAACCCCGGATCAAAGCA
>CAZNGC010000067.1:0-6616 GCA_964572435.1 uncultured Planctomycetales bacterium
CCCGACATTCGCCAGATGCGAAATCAACTGCAAGGAATTAATGAATTTACTCCCTGCTTCCGCCCCTCCTTTGATTCCAAAACCCAGAATCGCCCCCGCCCCTTTCGGAAGATATTTCTTCGCTTTCTCGTATTCCGAACTATCCTCCAATCCAGGATAGGTTACCCAACTGACCTTAGGGTGTTTTTTCAAGTACTTAGCCACAGCCAAGGCGTTTTCCGCGTGCCGCGGCAGCCTTAAATGCAGCGTCTCTAAACCCTGCAGAAAAAGAAAGGAGTTGAAGGGTGAAACCGCCGGACCAAGGTCTCTTAACAAAGTAACTCTGGCTTTGATAATATAGGCTATATTGCCCAAAGGTTTCAGGGCTTCCACAAAGTTAATTCCGTGATAGCTAGGCTCAGGCTCTGCTATAAGC
Organism: uncultured Planctomycetales bacterium; assembly: GCA_964572435.1. Taxonomy (GTDB): domain Bacteria; phylum Omnitrophota; class Gorgyraeia; order Gygaellales; family Profunditerraquicolaceae; genus UBA6249. Next base: position 416 of record CAZNGC010000067.1, read on the forward strand.
GGGAATTTTCCGTTGGTCCAATCAAATTTCCCGGAATCAACGATTACTCCGCCTAAAGACGTACCATGACCTCCGATAAACTTTGTCGCCGAATAAACGATTATATCCACCCCGAAATCAAACGGCCTGAGCAGATACGGCGTTACCGTATTATCCAGAACAAAAGGGATACCGTTTTTATGCGCAATCTTGGATATCCCTTCCAGATCGGCAATATCATTCTTGGGGTTCCCGATAGATTCGGCATATATAGCCTTGGTCTTAGGGGTGATCGCTTTTTGATAGGCCGATAAATCACCGGAAGGCACGAAATTCACCTTAATCCCGAGGCGCTTGAAGGTGTAATGGAACAGGTTATAAGTACCTCCATATAAATTATCCGCGGAAACAATTTCATCCCCCGCCTGAGCGATATTCAACAATGCCAATGAAATCGCCGCCTGGCCGCTGGAAGTAGCAACCGCCCCCACTCCTCCATCCAAAGCCGCCACCCTTTTTTCAAAGACATCGGTAGTGGGATTCATTAAGCGCGTGTAGATATTGCCGAATTCGCGCAAACCGAACAAGTTCGCGGCATGCTCCGTATTCTTAAACTGATACGATGTTGTCTGGTAAATAGGTACTGCCCTTGACCCCGTAGTGGGATCAGGCTCCTGCCCCGCATGCAAAGCAAGGGTTTCTACTTTTAACTGATTATCAATTTTACTCACGCTACTACCTCCTTTGTTTGCTTCTGCCTTTGATTTCTTAAGCAATTTTGACAGAAATACTGATATTAAACTCATTTATTTTCCCTCTCTTTACCTTATATATAGCGGGGAAAGCGCCTGCTTCCCCCGCTATATGATTACTTAGAACGCATACTGAGCGCTTAGCACGAAGCCATTGCCCAGGCCCTGCCTGGTTGAACCGGTATAGTCACCGGTAACGGTGTAAGCGGCGATCAAAGTAAGGTTCTTGTTAGGAATCCACGCCAGGTGCGCATCCCAGTAATTGGCGTTCTGCACGTTGGAAAAACGCGCCCCCTGCTTGAATTCGTACCCCACGACAAAACCATGGGGCAATACAACATCAATGTTGGCGAAACCGGTAAACTTTCTCTTGTTACTAAAACCCAGAACACCGGTTACGTATTCTTGCGTAGAAAGCACGCCCCCGGAAACAATCACCGGCAGCGGAAGCTGGGTAATAGTCTTGGTCGCTACAGCATACCAATCCTCGCCGCTTGAACGCAGAAAAGTCAACCCTGCTTCGCGCAATGATTTATTGCTGGTATTCTTGTATATCGTACCAATGGAAACAGCGGGAATGAATTTCGAATTAAACTCTCCCTCCTTTACCACCAGTAATTTTGCCCCGATGTTATTCTTGTGGAATGTCGGGTGGCCTTCCCAGGCGATGTTCTGGTAACCGTACGAAACTTCAAGCCGCTTAAACAAAGTTGTAGCCACGCCGAAAGACGTCCAATCTATCTTGGCATCCGGCAGGTTTACATACCAGGCGCCGAACCTGGGCTTGGCAACAATATCCGTGTCTCCTGCCTTAATAAACTCCTCGCCGGAATCAGCCAGGTAGGCCAGCGGGTTAAAAGCTATGCCGCCTACGCCTTCCAGGTTATTGAACGGAGGGCCCGCGAATACCTTGTTTGTCAAAGAACCAACCCCTAACAACAGCAATGCTGCGACAATCAACAACTTTTTCATTTGAACCTCCCAATACTCTCTCCTAACTCCAGCTATCTGGTCGTATCGGGAATTTATTTTTTATGTTTTTTATGGCTCCGGATGGCCCGGTAGCCCGAAAAATACCCTTGAGAACTAAATACCACCTCCTTCCTCAATCTTCCATACGTCATCAAAACGTTTACGCTCGGCGACCTCCACCTGCGTAATCTTTCTGTCGTGCACCTTAACGGTCACGGTGCCATAGCTCAAGCTTCCCACGGCATCGCTGATTTCCTTAATTATCGCGTCATTAACGATATTTTTACTTGCCTTAACGTTCATTGCCAACTCCTGGTAAAAACGGGAACTATATCGAATACGCGAACGCTTCCCGTTTACTGTTGATCTTATCCGCCAAATCCCCGAAAGTTACATTATCTATTATATCCGAAGTGGCATCCGCCACCTTCTCCCAGATTTCTCTAAAGAGACAACAACTTAAATCACTACAGTTGGTATAACTTTTCTCGACACAGGAGATCGGCTCGATCGGCCCCTCAATGTAACGGACAGCCTGACCAAGGGTAATATCAGAAGGGTCCCTTGCAAGATAATACCCTCCGATGTTCCCGCGCCTGCTCTCCACAAAACCGCCCTTTTTCAGATCAAGAAGAACTTGTTCCAGGAATTTAACAGGGGCGTCGATGCGCTTGGCAATTTCGTTGATTGTAGTTACGCCTGACTCATAATGCACCGCCAGGTCCAGTAAAGCCTTTAACGCGTAATCTCCTCTGTATGTAATCTTCATTTTATGAGGCCTTCCTGCATAACGCTCTTGTCTACTAACCCTATAAACATAGTAGAGTATAACTTAAAATGATACTTTGTCAACTATTATTTAATATTTTTTACGAGTTATCCAGCTCCAGCAACTGCGCGCGTATCATTTCGTATTTCTCATAGTCGACCGGCCTGTATATTTCCTGGGCCTTACGCCAATAAACCCTTGACCTGTTCTTCTTCCCCTGTCGTTTGTACAATAACCCAAGATTATAATTCACGTTCGCCAGGTCCATCCGGCTCCCGGCTTCTTCCGTCAGCTCGGCGGATTTTATGAAATACTCCTCGGCCTTCCCCAGGTCGTCGATCTCCATATACAGTTCTCCGATCATATTATAACCGCAGGCTATATTCTCCCTATTCCCATGCTTCCTGTCGATCTCAAGCCCCTTGAAATAATAATCCAGCGCCTTGGCGTATTCTTTCTCAAACAGGTATATCTCTCCCAGGTTAAAATAACAATCGCTTAACTCGTTCTGCAGATTAAGCTTTTCAAATATCCTGCGGCTTTTTTCATAAAAATCGCGAGCCGCCGGAAAATCGTTCTTGTTCATAAAAACCAACCCCACGTCGAAATAATCGCAGGCGAGATTTCTCGCGTTCTCAAAATTCCTCTGCCGTTCAGCGTTGATCGCGATACTCTTGGTCAAAAGGTCCAGGGCCTGATCATATGCGCCTTTATCGATATGCCAGACCGCGCTCTTCCTTAAAACAACCGCTTCGCTGGTTTTATCGTTAATACGCCGGCTTAATTGCAACGCTTTATCGTACAATTCCCAGGACTTTACATACTCCCCCTGCTCCTGGTAAAACCAGCCGAGCTTTATATACGCCTGCACAAGATGAACCCTGTTGCTAAGGCGCTCGCTCCTTAAGACATAATCGAAATAGTATTTAAAAGCCTTATCTTTATCCCCGAGGCGCTGGTATGAATCGGCGATTATCGGATAAACCGCCAGAAAACCCTGGTCCCTGTTCAACAATTTCTCACCCAGCTCTGCCGCCGATAAATTGTTGCCCTTGCGGTATTCGGCCTGCGAACGGAGGAACAGGCATATCCCTCCCGGGCGTATCCTGGGCCCCAGGAAAAACAGGAATAATCCCGCGCAAACCAATAGCGCGGCCAGTATAGTCTTAAGGATATATTTCTTATACGATATGCCGGCTCCATGCTTATCTTCCCTGCGCGGGCGCGCCTTAAAAAAGGTGAAAAAGGGGTCTCCATAGAGAAGGTAATTAGTCCAATGCAAACCTGACATTCCGAACTCTTTAACCAGCTTATTCCTTGAAAAACGCATAGAATCCCCCACGCTCAAACCCGATATCAGGCAGGCATAGAACTCCCTGGCGAATACAAGGCTAGAGCCGTCTTCGATCTTCCTTATCGCGCCTATATAATGTCTTACCCCGGAATAGAGGAACGCGCTGGCCATGCTATAGCCGGATTTCTGATACCCTGGATCGATCAGTCCTGCGTCTGTCCGCGCGGAATGGCAGGCATTGGAAAAGACCAGCGCCGGCATACTGCACCCCTGCCCCATCCTTAAGATATCCTCGATCCTGAATAACCCGTCCTCTAATACCCAACCGCCATTTGACGGCCCTCCTTCTCCGAATTCACAATGCCCGGCGAAATGAACTATATCATAATCACAAATATTCCTTTTAACATACTCCCTGTCTATACTGGTTGACTTAAAATCGACATTCACCAGTTTCTTATGGCCGAATTGATTCTTGATATTCACCCCTTCGGAATAGGCGGACTTCAAATCACCGGTGGGGTCGGCCAAAACCAGCATTTTCAGCCTTTCAGCCAGTTGGCGGTATTGCAGCGGGGAAGAGTCGCCTTTGCTGCGCACCAGCCTGCCCATGCTGAATTTAAGACAAAGAAAGTCAGCCCCGTCAAAAACCAGTTCCCACGGTATATGGATCAGTTCCTCGTCTATGACAATGGCCAGGGCGCAGGCAGGAGCCTGCCTAAGCCGTTCCTTTAGCGTCCGGCTGAACAAATGATCCCAAAGCAGTTTTCCGGTCTTTTGCAGGCTTTTTAATTGTTCCAGCCTCGAAGAAGGATCTGGCGGGCGGCGGTTCAAGACGGAAACGGTTTCGGCGCTCAATCCGAGGACTTCGTTGAAAGATACATTTATCAGATTATAGTGCCTTAAGGTAGGAGCTGACTGAAACTGATCGGACAGACCGACCTTTAGCAATTCACCCTGTTTGAAGATTTCCAGGACCAGCGCTTGAGGATAAGACATGCGGGTTAGGCTTTTACTTTAAGATCGATTATGGCTATCGGGCACGATCCCCTTATTATCTCGACATTATAATCACCCGGCTTCAGGTTCTCAAAAACACATACCCCGCCATCGCCAAGGTAAGACTCCAATTCAATCTCTGATTTCTTTAAAGTCATACGCAGGTCTTTTTTTATTTCCCTCCCTTGTTTGTCCCTGGCATCAACCGATAGATTAAAATAACCGGCTCCTTTACTTTCAAGTTTTACCAATACCCTTGACTCCCGCAAATCCTTGATAATACTCAAAGAGTCTTTAAAATTATCTATCTGCCGGCTGCGCAAAACAGGAGCTGGGACCAGTTCCTGGCCGACAAGGACATCCCCCCCCGCCTGGATAATCTCCCAGGCCCTCTCTTTAAGATTAAGCAGTATCTCCAGAATGTCCATCCCGCCGAGAACAAGCCTCCTTACCCTTTCCAGCAAATAAACAGGCACGTCCTTGCTCAAATGAGGCTGAATTTCCAGTTGCGCGCTTAAGCATTCAGCGCACCTGCCACACTCAATCAGATGCTTTAAGGCCGAATCCCGCTGTTCAGGAGGCAGCTTATCCTCAAAAAGGCAAGCCAGGGTTTCATCGTCCAGATGCTCCTCCGGAATCAATGACCTGTCCAAAGGCTTGCTTTCACGATAAATCATCCTGACAATCTTCTCAAAGCCGTTAAGCACATACCCTCCCTTGTAGCAATAGACGAATCAAACCTGGAAATCTAACTTAAAACCTTTGCTCCTGAAACAATCCTGCAGCTTGCGGAATATCCTGCTCTTACGCATATCTACAGCCCCGCGACTGATCTTTAGGTAGTCCCTGATCTGTTCCAGGTTCAGCCCTTGGTTCAAGAATAACTCCATAAAGAACTTCTCTCCATCCTCAAGCACCCCAAGACAATCCCAGAGAGTCTTCCGCTTGTCCTGATTGTTGATGAACTCGAATGCGTCCGGGGATAAATCCTTTAAAGTATCCTTTAAGGTCAAACCGGGCTCGATCTCCGTGTCTATCGACACAGCGGGTCTGGACTTGCGCAGATAATCGATGGTGAAATTGACAGTAACCTGTCTTAACCAGCTAGCCAGGGTACAACCGTTCCTGCCCTGGTAAGTAGCAAGTTTCCTGTAATTGTCCTTGATCAGCGAACAGAATATTTCCTGGAAGATATCGTCTACCTGCTCAACGGCAAGGCTCTGCCCTTTTACCGTTAAAACGCTGTAGATATAATTGTAAATCAGGCGGGAATAACGTGAGAGAAATTCATTCCAAATGCGCTTGTCCCCTTTGATGCAGCCCTGGACAAACTTTAAGTCGTCCATATTGATAATTATATCACCAAAAATCCCTTGTCAAACAAAGAATTTCCGGAAAAAACAAAGAAAAATGGGGTCAGACCCTTCCGGGTCTGA
>CAZNGC010000068.1:0-6590 GCA_964572435.1 uncultured Planctomycetales bacterium
ATGGTCGGGGTATCCCGTTTGTGGCGGTGCAGGTCATCAAGCCTGGAGCTGTCGGCCTTGTTGATCTTCTCCCCCAGCTTCATCTCCCTGAGTTTCCTGATAAGCGCCGGCCCAAAGATCAAACTTATCAGGAAAGCGGTCAATGCGGCCATGGCCGCCCGGAAAGTAATGTAGCGGAACAGATTGAAAAAGGAGATGTAATCCCTTAGCGGATAAAACAGGTGGTAAAACATTAAACCTTAAAGACCTCTTCCATTTTCATCGAACGGGAACCCTTCACCAGGATTATATCCTCGGCCCCGGGGGAAATCTTATTCAACAATAAATCTCTCGCCTCCAAAGACGAGGCGCAACGGAATATGTTCTTGAATCCGCGATGCCTTGCGGAGGAAGCGGCAAAAGACGCCAGCCTGCCCACCGCCACAAAAACATCGCATATATTAGTTATACTACCAGCGGCCTGCCTATGCAACAGTTCTTTTTTTCTCCCTAATTCCAGCATATCCCCCATGATCAGGATTTTCCTCCCCCCGCATTTTACCGCCCTCAGGGCCTCCAAGGCCATGGAGAGCGAAAGAGGGTTGGAATTGTAAGTATCGTCGATGAATCTCAAACCCTTAAATTCAACGAGCTTAAGCCTGCCTTTCGGGAAATCGAAACCCGCCAGCATCTCCACGATATCCCCAAGAGAAATCCCCAGGAGGCGCCCGGCGGCAATGGCGCAAAGGGCGTTATAAACATTATGCGCGCCTAAAGTAGAAAGTTCGAAATCGGTCTTGCGGTTGAATCTGAATTTCACCTTGCCATCCTCCAGCCTGATTCGGGAAGCGGAGAAATCGCTCCTCGTCTTAATCCCATAGCTGAAGATATTTACGCCGCGCCTTGTCCTGCCGATCAATGGGCGCAGGTATTTATCGTCGGCATTGAGCAAGGCGATACCCGGAGAAGACAAACTGCCCAGGATGGCCGATTTTTCCTTCGCCACCCCCTTTAAATCACGCAAAAACTCCAGGTGCGACGGTCCGATATTGGTGATCAGGCCGATATTCGGCCTGGCGATCGAAGCCAAATAACCAACCTCGCCGAAGTGATTGGTGCCGATCTCGACGACGGCGAAACTATAGCTTTTATCAAGGCGTATAAGAGTCTGCGGTAAACCTACATGATTGTTCCTGGTCCCTTCGTTTTTCAGGACACGTCCGGAGGCGGAAAGCACGCAGGCAATCATCTCCTTACAGGTGGTCTTTCCGTTTGAACCGGTAACCGCGATAACCGGCCCGTCAAAGTTGTTCCTTTTAAACGCCGCAAGATTACCAAAGGCGATGGCAGTGTCCTTGACTTCCACCAGTGCGGAAGCGGCGGGTATTTTCAAACCCTTTTTCTTTTCAGCGATAATACATGAAGCGCCGGATTTTAAAGCGGCAGGGATAAAATCGTGCCCGTCGAAGTTATCCCCTTTCAACGCCAGGAATGCCTCGCCATTTTTCAATCCCCGGGAATCGGTAGAAACCGCTTTTACCTTATCCCCGGGATTTCCCTGAATGAGCCTGCCAGGCGCCTGCTCGGCTATCTGCCGTACCTTAAACACCTTAACACCGCCTCCCTATCGCTGAAATGCGTGGTTTTCCCTTTTAACACTTGATAATCTTCATGGCCCTTGCCGGCGATAACCAGGCAATCCCCCTTGCCCGTCTGGCCCAGGGCCCATTCAATGGCCTTACGCCTGTCTTCGATAACGCGGTAATTATCCTTGCGTATCCCCCCGAGGATATCCCTGATTATTCCAGATGGATCCTCCGAACGCGGGTTATCGCTGGTGAGCACGGCGTAATCCGCCATCTCGGAAACAATCCTGCCCATCTTCGGGCGCTTAAGTTTATCCCTTTCCCCGCCGCAGCCGAAAACCACGACCAGTTTTCCGGCGGCCAGCGGTTTAAGCGCCCGGATGACATTGTACAACGCATCCGGAGTATGCGCGTAATCCACGAAAATATTCCGGGCGCCTCCGGAAGGGACCTTTTCCAGCCTGCCGGGTGGGCTTTTAAAATTCTCAACCGCGGACTTAATATACTTAAAAGGCAACCCCTCGCTAAAACCCCAGGAAACAGCCGCCAGGATATTGTAAACATTGTAGCGCCCAACCAAACTTGTCCTGATCCTGGCATGCGTTCCCGGACCGACGATGGAAAATTCCGTCCCGTCCATGCCAAAGTTCATATCCCTGGCCATGACCGTCGACTTATTGTCTATGCCGTAACTGATCAGGCGGCAACAGGCGATATCCGAAAGGCGCCTGCCATATTTATCGTCATTGTTAATTATCGCGCATGAGGAGGGATCCAACATACGGAAAAGCTTTGACTTAGCGGCGAAATAACTCCCCAGGCTCTTATGGTAATCCAGGTGGCCCTGTGTAAGATTGGTGAAGATCGCCTGCCTGAACTTCACTCCCAATACCCTGGCCTGGTCGAGGGCATGAGAAGAAACTTCCATCGCGCAATATTCCGCCCCGCTCTTGAGCATCCTGGCGAACAATCCCTGCAACTGCGCCGGCCCGGGAGTGGTGTTGCCGGCGCGGACCTGCTTATCCGCGAACCGGTAATTGATTGTCCCGATCACTCCGCAAGCCGCCCCGCTCTTCTTGGCGATCGCCTCGATCAAATATGAAATAGTCGTCTTGCCGTTTGTCCCGGTTATCCCGATTACCTTAAGCCTGTCGGAAGGATACCCGTAAAACTCCGCGGCAGCCTCGGCCAGGAACCTGCGCGCGTCTTCTACCGTCACCAGTTTGACCGCTCCGCGAAAACCGCGTCTGCTAATGCCTTTCTCCGCGATTACGACCGAAGCACCTTTCTTAAGCGCTTCCCTGATAAACAGCGAACCATCCCGCGCGTTCCCTTTTATCGCGACAAAAGCGAAACCCTTCTTCACTTCCCTGGAATCGCAAGCCAACCCCTTTATCTTTACCCCGGAAATTTTCATTGCGACATGGCCCCAGTTGGTATCTCGTTGCCTTTTATGTACCTGATCGCGTCTCCGGCTACCTTCTGAAAAACAGGAGCAGCCACTACCCCGCCAAAATAATACGGGCGGGGTTCATCAACCGTGACCACGATCGCCAGGATAGGGTCTTCCGCGGGAGCGAACCCGATGAAGGAAGCGACAAACTTGCTATGCGAATAAGCTCCGTTAGGCTCGATCTTCTGGGCTGTGCCTGTCTTTCCGGCCGCGCTAAAACCCGAAACCTTGGCCAGTTTTCCCGTGCCTTCTTCGACCACGCCGGTAAGGATTTTTTTGATACGCATGGCCGTATCCACGGAAATCACCTTGCGGATGAGCACCGGCTTGTTCTGTTTGATTATCCGCCCGTCTTTATCGCGTATAGAATCGATAATATAAGGCTTCATCAACTGGCCGCCGTTGGCAATCACCGAAATCGCGCTGGCCAACTGTAGCGCGGTTACCCCTACTTCCTGGCCGATAGGAATGGCTGAAATGGAAGTTTTCGACCAGGCGCGCGGCGGTTTGATCATCCCGGAAATCTCCCCCGACAAATCGATCCCCAGTTTAGCCCCGAAACCGAATGCCTTCAGGTACTGGTAAACCTTATCCGGGCCCAAAAGCTGGGCAACCTTTACCGTACCGATATTGCTGGACTCCTCGATAACCTCTTTAAAGGTAAGCACCCCGTGAGAACGATGATCATGAAGAATGCGCCCGCCGATACGGTAACTGCCGTTCTCGCAGAATATCTTGTCTTCTTCCGTAATCCTCTTTTCTTCCAGGGCGGCCGAAGCGGTAACTATCTTGAACACCGATCCCGGTTCGAACAAATCGCAAATACTGCGGTTGCGTATAGAGTCCCTGCCCGATGAAGAATAGTTATTCATATCGTAAGTCGGGCGGCTGGCCATCGCCAGTATCCTTCCGGTATGCGGGTCCATGACGATAATGCTCGCGCCTTTGGCATGGAATGCCTTGAATGCTTTATCCAGCTCCCTCTCGGCGATATACTGGATAACCTCGTCGATAGTCAAGACAATATCCATACCGTCGACGGGCAAAACCATTTTTTCCCAGATATCCAGTTTTTTCTGCCGGGCGTCTCGCAAAAAAACAGCCCATCCTTCGCTGCCCTTGAGATATTTATCGAAATCCCTTTCAATGCCCTCCAGCCCCTGGTTATCCATCCCGCTGAACCCGATGATGTGGCTGGCCAGGTAACTATTCGGGTATATCCTCTTGGTCTCTTTCATGAACCCCAGCCCTTTAAGCTTGAGCGCTTTTATCGCCTCGGATTTTTCCGGTGGCAGCTTCCGGGCCAGCCAGATAAAGGCCTTCTTACGGTAAAGCCTGTCATACAGGTATGCCCGGTCAGTCCCGAGTATGGGCATGAGTTTATCGATTATGTATCCTTTGTCTTTTTCTTTTATGGAGTTGGGTTCGGCATAAAGAGAATCCATCGACAGGTTGAATGCCTGGGCTTTGAAATTGCAGTCGTAGATCGTCCCGCGGCGCGGCTCAAGTTCAACAAATTGATTATGCTGTTTCTTGGCTATCGAGGTCAGGTAACTGGAGCGGAATATCTGGATGAAAAGCAGGCGGCCGATACAAAAAAGCAGAGAAATAAGGAAAACCAGGAATACCGCCTTGCTTCTCCGGCGATAATTGCTTATATACACTATTTTTTAAGGAGTAATAAAACTTAGGGGTTAATTGTTTTTGCCTGGGCTTCCCGCCTTAAACCAAAGATGCCGGCCAGTAAACCCGCCTTAGGCTCATTCTGGCTTACCGGCTTGAGAGAATCATTTTGAGTCACCACCTTCACGAAACGATATTTATCCGGCATCTGGAATTCGTTGGTCCCGCTGATCCGGCTGCCAATCTTCACCAAAGAAGAGTTTTTCTTGATATTGTAACTTAAGGCGGTATTCCTGTCGAACAGCTCGTTATAAGTGACCTGCCTTCTTGAACCAAGATAGGCCAGGCGGAATATTTCGCTTTGCTGATAAACATAGAGCACGCAACAGGAAGTGATAAATACGGTCAGAGAAAGGAACCTGGTCATCTTCATATGTCTTTAAACCCTTTCAGCTACCCTGAACTTGCTGCTGCGGCTGGCCGGATTTTCCTCCACCTCGCCGGCAACAGGAGTCAAGGGTTTAGCGGTAACGATATCTATAAGTCCCTCGGCCTTAAGGGCCCGGAATGTATGTTTGACTACGCGGTCTTCCAGAGAATGGAATGAAATAACACATATCTTAGCCCCCTTTTTCAAAATTGCAATAGCTTTCTTAAGAGAGCCTTCCAGGATCTCCAACTCGCGGTTGACTGCAATACGCACAGCCTGAAAAGTACGCGTGGCCGGATGAATACGGTAATAGCCCCTGCGGTACCTGTGGGGGATCGCCCGCATCACCAGCTCGGCAAGCTGGGCGGTAGTCGCGATCGGCTGGAGCCTTCTCTCCTGCACCAAAATACGCGCTATACGGTTATGCCAGCGCTCCTGGCCGAAACTCCAGAGCATATTAGATATCTCGCTCTCGTTAAGATTATTCACCAGGTCGTACGCCGATATATAGCTGTCTTGGTCCATGCGCATATCTAAAGGCCCATCGCTCTGAAAACTAAATCCACGCTGCGCGTCTTTCAACTGGAAAGTTGAAATCCCTAAATCGAAGACCATCCCATCTACCTCGCCGATACCAAGTTTCCCCAGCGCTATGTCCAGATCCGCGAAATTCGCGTGCACCAACTCGTAACTTCCGGCAAACTCCGCGAACCTTTTCCTGCATACGGCCAGCGAATTCCCGTCGCGGTCTATGCCGATAAGCCGCCCCCCCGGAGAAATCCGTTTGAGTATCTCGATGCTGTGCCCGCCAGTGCCCAGGGTGGCATCCACGATTATGTTCCCGGGCCTAGGGTCCAAATAATCTATAACCTCGCGCAGCATTACAGGTATGTGCAACGTTTCTTCCACCGCTTAAACTTCCATTAATTTCTCGGCAATCTCTTCAAAAGACTGACGGCTGTTAGAATAGAAATCGCGCCAGGCATCCTTCGACCATATCTCTATGCGGTTGGAAACCCCAACGACCACCACATCCCTCTTAATATCCGCGAAGTCTTTCAGGTATTGCGGGAGAAGGATCCTCCCCTGTTTATCGGCGGCAACATCCACGGCGCCGCTGAAGAGCAGGCGGTTAAAAGTACGTGACTGCTGTTTGGTAAAGGACATCCCCTTGAACTTATTTTCCTGGGAACGCCATTCTTCCTCGGAAAACATAAAAAGGCATTTATCCAAACCGCGGGTCACAAAGAATTTTTCTATGAATTGGTTTTTGGCTGTTTCGCGAAATTTCGCGGGCAAGATCAGACGGCCTTTACGGTCTATGGAGTGTTCGAATTCCCCGTAAAACATTTTTTCCTCTCTTCCACTTTACTCCACTTTTATCCACTTAGTATTCAAAGTATAGATAAAATACTCCCTTTTGTCAAGAAAAAATTTACCTAACATATAGTAAACACAATAAATAGTGGATGACCGAATGGTTAGTACAAGAGGTTGTAGTATTTAACTGGAGTTTTTA
>CAZNGC010000069.1:0-6565 GCA_964572435.1 uncultured Planctomycetales bacterium
CTTTAACATATAAATAACCACAGCACCTATAATTATTATCAGATCGCGGGATATAACTATAAAACTTACCCAAAGAGGAAACTTCATTTCAAGCCTGCTTATTGGCGACAGGAATATGAAAGCACTCATCAGCAGAAGCTTATCACCAAGAGGGTCAAGAATTAACCCTGCCTTTGACTGTAGTTTTGCCTTCCTGGCAATAAAACCATCCAGGCCGTCAGACAATGCACCAAGAATGAATATTGCCAGTGCCAGGATCCTCAAGAACTGGCGTTCCGGGGTATAGTAAAGCAGGCAGGCAATAAAAAAAGGCACGCTTAAAATGCGAAAGGTTGAAATCTTGTTGGCTATGTTCATATCGCGTTTATCCTGTCTAAGATGTAATTACTTAATCACCCTTATGCGGTCTAAAGGCCAGTAAATAACCATGGCCTTGCCCAACAAATCCTCTTTGGGAACAAACCCCCAGTAACGGCTATCCTTGGAAGAAGCGGAATTATCTCCCAGCACAAAATAACAATCCTTGGGGACTACGATCTTCTGCCCTTCAGCGGAATATTCACCGCGGTTGTAATAATAGATCTGCTTGAATATAGGCTCTTCCGCTATCCGCTCGTTAATGTATATTGAACCGCCCTTGATTTCTATTGTCTCACCCGGCAATCCAACCAGCCTCTTGATGAAATCCTTTTTCCTGTCTTCAGGGTAAACGAAAACCACGACATCGCCTCTCCTGGGGGCCCTTAGCTCCGGCAGGCGAAAATCGGTAAACGGGACCTTTGCCCCATAAATGAATTTATTCACCAGGATCAGGTCGCCTTCAATCAGCGTCATGCGCATCGAACCCGTGGGGATCTTGAAAGCCTGCACGACAAAAGCACGGATGACCATCGCCAGGAGAAAAGCTATGATAATCGATTCCACCCAATCCCTCAAAACCGATTTTTTCTTAAGACTCATATTTTCAAAACCTCCAAAAACGCTTCTTGCGGTATTTCTACCTTTCCAAACTGCTTGAGGCGCTTTTTACCCTTTTTTTGTATATCCCAAAGTTTGCGTTTGCGGGTGATATCTCCGCCTGAACATTTACTTGTGGCATGTTTGCCTACCGGGCGCACCTTCTCGGAAGCAAGTATCTGGCTGCCTATAGTGGCCTGGATAACCACTTCAAAAAGTTGGCGGGGAATTAACTCCTTTAATTTACCAACCAAAAGATGCGCCCTGGAAAAAGCCTTTTCCTTAAACATAAGCGAAGAAAAAGCATCACAGACCTGGCCGTTAAGCATGATATCCAGCTTAACCAGTTTTGTCGGCAGGTACTCCTTGAATTCGTAATCCATTGAACCATATCCCCGGGTAATCGATTTTATCCTGTCGTAGAAATCTACGATTATCTCGGAAAGAGGTATCTGAAAAACTACTTTTACCCGGTCTTCGCTCAAATACTCGTTCGAGATAAACACGCCTCTCCGCGATTTGGTAAAATCACAAACTGCTTCTATGGATTCCACCGGCACGATCATCAACAAGCTGGCATATGGTTCCTGGGCCTCATCCATATCCTGGGATACGGAAAATTTAGCCGGGGTATCGATATCGATCAGCCCGCCGTCTTTAGTCTTTACCCTGTAAACGACATTGGGCACGGTAAGTATAAGGTTAAGATTATATTCTCTTTCCAGCCTTTCCTGGATAATTTCCATATGCAGGAGGCCGAGGAATCCGCAGCGGAAACCCGTACCGAAAGACTGTGAATTTTCGGGCTCAAAAACGAATGAGGCGTCCGAAAGCTTGAGCTTATCCATGGCATCGCGGAGTTCCGGGAAATCCGCGGGATTAACCGGATAGATGCCGCAGAAAACCAAAGGTTTGACCGCCCGGTATCCCGGCATAGCTTCGGAACAGGGATTCTTCGGGTCGGTAATCGTGTCCCCGATAATAACCTCTCTCGGGTCGCGCATATTGGCGGTATAATAACCTACCTCACCGCAGGAAAGGGAATCTACGGAAGAATACTTCAGATCCTTAAAAACACCCAGTTCCTCGATCTTGTATACCTTGCCCGTATGGAACATCTTCAGCCCGCTCCGCGGAGTTATCTGCCCGTCTATAACTTTAACGAATACAACCACGCCTTTGAACGGGTCAAAACGGCAATCAAAAATCAACGCCTTAATCGCCCCGTCAGGGTTTCCCGAAGGAGGAGGAATTGTTTCTGCTATCCTGTCGAGGATATCGATAACCCCGCTCCCCTCTTTAGCCGAGGCCAGGATTATCTCTTCGTCTTTAAAACCAAGCACGCTTTCCACCTGCGATTTCACTCTCGTAATATCCGCGGAAATCAGGTCAACCTTGTTAATGACCGGGATGACATGCAAATTATTCTCCATGGCCAAATAATAATTACCGACCGTCTGGGCCTCTATTCCCTGGCCGGCATCTATCAGCAGAACCGCGCCTTCGCAGGCAGCCAGGGATTTGGAGACTTCATAAGTAAAATCGACGTGCCCGGGTGTATCGATAAGATTCAGGACATATTCCCTGCCCAGCTTCTTCGAAAAGTAATTAAGCCTGACCATTGAGGCCTTAATGGTGATCCCGCGTTCTTTCTCCAGCTCCATGTCGTCAAGAAGCTGGTCACCCTTATGGCGCGAGTCCACCGCTCCGGTCAGCTCCAGTATACGGTCTGCCAGCGTGGATTTACCGTGGTCGATATGCGCGATAATCGAGAAGTTCCTTATTAAATCCTTGTCCATCTATCTGCAAAGCTCCAGCATTTTCTCCACAACCCCGTCTATGGAAAGCTCCGAGGTGTCTATATAAATCGCGTCGGGCGCCTTACGCAAAGGAGATATCTCCCGTGTGGAATCGATCCTGTCACGGTTAGCCAGGTCGGCCGCTACGTCGCTTTCGGCGACATTCTGATTAGACTCCTTCAATTCCTTAAAACGCCTGCCTGCCCTGACTTCCGCAGAGGCATCTATAAAAAACTTCCTTTGCGCCTCCGGGAATACCACCGTACCGATATCCCTGCCCTCGAGAACACAATCTCCTTTCCTCCCCATCTCTCTCTGCATTTCCACCAGAATTTCCCTTACTCTCTTTATCTTCGAAACATCGGAAACATATTTGGTAATTCTCGGCCGGCGGATATCCAGAGAAACATCCTTCCCATCCAAAAGCACGCTCAATGAACCGTCGGCATTAGCGCACAGGCCGATAGAGGTATTTAAGGCCAGTTCATTGACCTTACCTTCATCATAAACATCTATACCGTTATCCAGGGCCTTAAATGTCAAGGCCCTGTACATAGCTCCGGTGTCTATATAAAGAAAGCCCAGCTTCTTGGCCAATATCTTGGCTACGGTGCTTTTACCGGCACCGGCCGGCCCATCAATAGCTATAATCATCAGATTTTCTCTCTTTTTTTCTTGGCTGCCGAAAGCATCCCGGTTAAAAGTTTTTTGTCTTTATTCTTGATGGCGAGTTTTAATTCGGAGAGTTTGGCCTGGAATGCGGAAATTGACCGTAGGAGATTACCGCGGTTACTCAAGAAAATCTCGCTCCAAAGCGCAGCATCCGAAGAGGAGATCCGCGTAATATCCCGCAGTCCTCCGGAACTTAATCCCATAAAACTCTCGGGCACGGCCCTGATCAGGGAAAAAGCTACGGCATGCGGCAGATGGCTGGTAAAAGCCAAAATCCGGTCATGCTCGCCCGGAGAAAGGACAAAAACCCTGGAACCAAGCCTCTCCCAAAGAGAACAGACTTTTCCTAAAAGGCATTTATCCGTCTTTGGCGAAGGCGTGACAACACAGACAGAACCCCTGAACAACCCGGGGACGAGGTTGGCGCTTCCTCTTTTCTCCGATCCGCATAAAGGATGGCATCCGATAAAATTCGGGATATAACGGCTGGCCCTGGAAACAATCTCTTCCTTCGTGCTGCCCACATCGATAACTATACAACC
Organism: uncultured Planctomycetales bacterium; assembly: GCA_964572435.1. Taxonomy (GTDB): domain Bacteria; phylum Omnitrophota; class Gorgyraeia; order Gygaellales; family Profunditerraquicolaceae; genus UBA6249. Next base: position 3,971 of record CAZNGC010000069.1, read on the forward strand.
TTTCTTTATCCTGCCCGCTATTTTAACCGCCGTACTGATGATTGCGGCCGGCGGCATAGCCAGGATTACCAGGTCGGCTTCATTAATTTCGCTTAACGACGAACCGGCGATATCGATCGCTCCCAGCTTCTTGGCCAGCCTAGCATTCTCTTTATGCCGGCTAAAACCGGTGACCAGGCGGACAAGGCGTTTTTTCTTCAGCCCCACGCCAAGGGAAGATCCGATAAGCCCGGTACCGATTATAACCGCGTTGTTAAAAAGACTCATGCGATATCTCTCCCCGCGGCGCTGGCGAAACCTTTGAGCTGGCTCATAAGCGCGGCGAATTTCTCCGGGATAAGCGATTGCTCACCGTCGGAGACAGCCTCCTCGGGACAGTTGTGCACTTCAATAATCAAACCGTCGCAACCGGCAGCGATCCCTGCCTTTGCCAAAGCGGGGACCAACCCCCATTTGCCCGCGGCGTGGGACGGATCGACGATCACCGGAAGATGCGATAACTGCTTGGTTACGGGAACAGCGCTTATGTCCAGGGTATTGCGAGTAGAATCTTCAAAAGTACGTATCCCGCGTTCACAGAGGATCACGGAAAAATTACCCTCGCTTAAAACGTATTCTGCTGACATAAGCATGTCTTTGACTGTAGAGGCCATCCCGCGCTTAAGCAATACGGGTTTCTTTGTCGCGCCCACTTCTTTTAAAAGATTAAAATTCTGCATATTACGGCAGCCGATCTGCAATACATCCGCGTACCCGGCAACAAGTTCCACATCCCTGCAGTCCATCACCTCGCTGACCGTTACCATGCCGAGTTGCTCCCCTGCCTGCTTGAGCATCTCCAGCCCGCTCTTGCCCAGCCCCTGGAAACTGTAAGGGGATGTCCTGGGTTTAAACGCCCCTCCTCGCAATACGCAGGCACCTGCCTGCTTCACTGAGCGGCCGATCTCAAGTAAACGATCGAAATTCTCTATCGAACAGGGGCCTGCCATGACTACCAGGTTTTTCCCCCCTATCTTTACGCCTTTACCAAGGTCAATAACGGAATCCTCTTTCTTGAACTCCCGGGAAACCAGGCGAAAAGGGGAAAGCACCGGTATAACTTTTTCCACCCCGGGAAAAGCCTCAAGCGGAGTGACCCTCAAGACATCCTCCGGCCCGATAACCCCGATAATCGTCCTTTCAGCCCCCTTGGAAACATGCGGGGTAAGCCCCAGGTCTTTAACTTTTTCGATAATATGGTTAAGTTCTGCTTCGTTTGCTTCGGGTTTCAAAACAATGATCATCAGTCCTTCTCCTTAAGTACTTTCTTTAAGACGCGCGCAAACCTTTCGTTTTCCTTCTGCGTTCCAATAGTCACCCGTATAAAATTCTTCAACCCGTATTGTTTCATATCCCGGACGATTACCCCGAACTTAAGCAGGCTTTTAAATACTTCCACCCCGTCTCTGCCAGTGTCCACAAGCACGAAATTCGACACTGAAGACAAGAACCCCACCCCCATCCTGGAAAGTTCTTTGTAAATATATGCCTTACCGGCCAAAACCGCCTTACGGGTCTTTTTAAGGAATTCCTTATCGTCCAGGGCAGCTGCTCCGGCCGCCTGGGCCATAACATTCACATTAAACGGCTGCCTGACTCTTTCCATGTAAGAAACCAGTTCCTTGTCGGCGATGGCATAACCTAACCGCAGACCGGCCAAACCATAGCTTTTAGAAAATGTCTTAAGCACAATAACCCTGTTCTTTTTTCTCAAGTACCCTAAAGAATCGGGATAATCATCCACATCCACAAAATTGTCGTAAGCTTCATCAAAAACAACCACCGCCGATTCAGGCAATTCCCCGAGAAAATCCGCGATCTCGTATTTTGTCACGTAAGTCCCTGTGGGATTATTCGGGTTGGCGATAAAAATCAATTTGGTCTTTTTATCCACCAGTTTAAGAATGGCGTTAAGGTCATACTTAAAATAACGTAAAGGCGCCTTCCTGATCTCGCGGTCGTTAACCTGGGCAAAAATCTCATACTCCAAAAAGGTAGTTTCCGAAGTAACGATATTTTCCCCCTGCTCGACGAATGTCCTGATCGTTAAATCGATGAGCTCGTCAGAACCGTTCCCCAGGATGAAATTCCCCGGATCGAGCGAGAAACTACTGGCCAGGCGTTTCTTCAAATAAAAACCCTGGGCGTCCGGATAACGGTTAACTTCGTTAAAACACTTCTTTAAAGCGCTGACCGCTTTCGGGGAAGGGCCGAAGGGGTTTTCATTAGAAGCAAGTTTAATCACTTCCTTCAGCCCTAATTGGCGTTTGGTTTCATCAATCGGTTTCCCTGCGATATACGGTTTTATATTTAAAACACTTTTACGCACCAGCTCTTTCACTTTTATCACTCTCCCATCGGATAAGAACCCAATATTTTCAGATACGTACACTTATGCTCCAGTTCCTTAAGGGCCTTTCTGATCTTCTGGTCGTTCTGATGACCTGAAATATCAACGAAGAAATAATATTCCAACGCCTTCTTCTTCGACGGGCGTGATTCAATCTTGGTAACGTTGACACCGTATTTGCGGAAAGGCTGAAGGGTATCATATAG
>CAZNGC010000070.1:0-6411 GCA_964572435.1 uncultured Planctomycetales bacterium
TCGTGCTTTTCAAGTTCGAAGAAGAATTTTACGAAAAACACGGGATAAAGGCAGCCTACGCCGGGCACCCCCTGCTCGACCTGGCGCGCCCGCAGACAAAAAAAGATGAATTGATAAAAAATCTTGGGATCGATTCCGGCGCAAAAATCATCTCCCTGCTGCCCGGTTCGCGCAAGCAGGAAATCAGGAAGATCCTGCCGTTAATGCTGGAGACGGCCGAGCTGATAAACAGGGAAATACCTGATACGCGATTCATCATCGCGAAATCGCCGAATGTGGATATGCGGGTATACGAAGAAGAATGCGGCAAATCACCGCTGAAACCAAGTTTCGTTGAAGGGAAGACATGCGATTGCCTGAATGCCGCGGATTTTTCACTCGTCTGTTCCGGAACCGCGACGCTGGAGGCGGCAATAATCCAGAAACCGTTCGTGATCGTCTACAAGATGAACGCCCTGAATTACCTGCTCTACCGTCCCCAGGTAAAAATACCTTATATAGGTATAGTCAATATCATAGCCGGCAGGAAGATAGTCCCCGAATACATCCAATACGCCGCCAGGCCGCAAATCATCGCCGGATATGCCGCAGGCCTCCTGCGTGACCCCGGGAAAATAAACGACTTCCGCTCGGACCTCTCCTCGCTAAAAAGAATGCTCGGCGAGCCGGGCGCATCGGCCCGCGCCGCCAGGCTAATCCTCGATTTCCTGAAGCAATAATCAGATACCGAAAATGGGGTCAGAATTATTTAATTGCGGCTGGCTGACTTTATGCGTTCGTCTATCGGCGGGTGGTCAAAAAAGAATAGTTTAACCAGGGGGTGAGGATTACGGTCGGCCAGATTCTGCTGCGCAAGCTTTTCCATCATCGAGATGAACGCTTCTTTTTTCCCGATGGATTTTAGCGCCAGGCTGTCCGCCTCCCTTTCGAAAACCCTGCTGACATACGCCTCCAGAGGCTGCAGTATGATCCCAAAGGTAGCGAAATAAAGCAGGATCAGCGGCAGGCTGGCCGGCTGCGCCAAAGAATCCAGCCTGAATACGGCAAGAAAATACGCGTTGGTCCTGAAAATAATATAAAAAAGCCCCATAACCAGGAGCGCGTTGGCCGCGATCAGCTTGAAGATATGGCCGCGTTGAAAATGCGCGAATTCATGAGCGATTATCGCTTCGATCTCCTCATGCGTATATTTATCTTTTAAGGTATCGGCGAGAATGACGCGCCTGGAACTGCCTATACCGGTAAGGGCCGCGTTGGCCTTGAGCGTTTTCTTGCTAAAATCTATTTCAAAGACATCCAGTAATCTTACATGCATTCTGGCGGCAAGATCGAAAATCCTGCGGCGCAACGATTCATCCTTCAGTTTCCTGTATTTGAAGAACAAAGGGATGATCAACACCGGGGCAAGCTTGGCCAGGACCACGTTAAAAACCACCCAGGCCAGCGAAACAACCAGCCACCACTGCGCGAACCTGGAGATAATCCAATAAAAAGACAAAATCAGCAAAAGCGAGATCACGTAGGCCAGGGCTTCGGACTTCAGCTGTTCCGCCAACCAGCCGGATATCCCCTGCCTGGACAAACCATATTTATGTTCCAAAGTATAACCCGAATAAAAATTAAGCGGCAGGCTAAGCAAATAGTAAGAAAACAGGATAACCAGCAGGAAAATAGCGGCCGGCAAAACACCCGCAATCCCGGGATACCCGATTACCTTCTCCAGGGACAAAGAAAGCCCTGACCCCAGAAAAACCAGGAGCAGGGCTACGTTATAGAACATCCCGGCGATGCTTAGCAGATATTTCTGCCGGCAGTAACTCTTGGCTGAAGACGCCATTCCCATCTTTTTTGTCCGGACGGCAATAACTTTCGTATTTACCGGAAGGTTATTTCTTCGTTTCTTTCTTTGCGGCCAAAGGCTCGACGTTGACGAACGTACGCACACGGCCATGGCTGGTTTTTTTGCGGGTAAAATAAACCTTTCCCGGATAAACCGCCATCAGCGTACCCGGCCCCTTTACCCCGACGCCCGCCTTATACGTATCTTTACCGCGCACAAGAATCTCTCCGGTCTTTACCAGCTTTCCGCCGCTTGCCTTGACTGACTTATCTTTCTTGGGAGTTGAAAAACCACCTGTCATTTTAAATTTCCTCCTGTTTGATTTGAAAAGTTAATGTACCATAAAATCATCAATTAAGCAATACCTCTTCATCCTTGCCGGGGATATGCACATCGACGCCTTTCTGGGCCAGCATCCTGGAAAGCTCCTGCGACTGCTCGAATTCCCCGTGCACCAGAAAAACCCTCTTGAGCGGCCTGTCCGCCGCAGAGGCAGAAAGGCATCCGGAAACAAAATCCAGCAGTTCCGTTTGGTCGGCATGTCCGGAAAAAGAGTTGATTACCACCACTTCCGCGTTAAGTTCGTATTCCACCCCGAAGATCCTGACAAAAGGGTTCTTTTCCACTATCCTCCTGCCCAGGGTATCCTGCGCCATATAGCCTACGACCAGGATCATATTGCGCGAATCTTCGATATTGTTCTGCAGATGATGCAGGATCCTGCCGGATTCGCACATGCCGCTTCCGGCAATGATGATCATCGGACGCTTATCGGTATTCAGGGCTTTGGATTCCTTTTGTTCGCGGATGAAGCGCAGGTTAAGCAGTTCAAAAGGATTGTCCCCGGTATTGATTGCCTGCCTGGTCTTATTGTTCAGGAAATCCAGATGATAATTAAAGAGATCGGTGATATTCGTTGCCAGGGGGCTGTCCACATATATAGGGACAGACGGGATGAGTTTTTCCTTGAGCAGTTCATTCAGGAAATAGATGACCTCCTGCGCGCGTTCCAGCGTAAAAGACGGAATAATCACCTTGCCTCCCCTCTTCACCGCGCGGGAAATCGCTTCCCGTAACCTTGATTGCGCCTCTTCTATCGGCCTATGCAATCTTCCGCCGTAAGTAGATTCCATAATCAAATAATCCAGGCCTTTGGGGATTACCGGGTCGTTAAGCATGGGAAGGTTTTTCCTGCCCAGGTCGACCGCGTATCCCAGGCGCAAAGAGCGCTCCGCGTCCTTGATATCCAGAACAACTATCCCCGAACCCAGTATATGCCCGGCATCAAGGATAGTGGCGTATATGTCTTTGGCAATGCAGAATTTCTGGTTATATGAAATTGAGCGGAAAACCCTGGTAGCCCTGGAGGCCTCTTTGGCCGTATATAAAGGCTTGCGCAACGGCAGCCCCATGCGCCGGTTGATCTTGTTCACATAGCGCACATCCTCTTCCTGGATCTTCCCGGAATCGACCAGCATCAGATCGGCCAAATCCTTGGTCGCCGAAGTAGTGTAAATCTTGCAGCGCAGGCCCTGCTTGATCAAATTGGGAATGTTCCCGCAATGATCTATATGCGCATGCGAAAGGACCATGGCGTTGATCGTGCGCGGGTTATAATGAAAGGTGGTATTTACCTGGTAAAACGCGTCGCGGTGGCCCTGAAAAAGCCCGGCATCCAGCAGCACCTCGCTCTTGCCCGCGGTAACCAGGTGGCTTGAACCGGTTACGGTCCTTGCCCCTCCTAAGAATTTTATTTTAACCGCCATAGCGCGAGAATCACTCCCCATAGATTAAAGATAATACCAATATAATATATACGGGAATAAATAGCAATAAGGTTTTAAGATATTTTTAAGTTACGAAAAGATTGCGGGAGGAAAATTTTCCGTCAGTGGTAAGATTGACCCCCAGGCGCTTCAGGCCGACCTCGTCCCCCGGGGTGGGGATATGCGTCATATGCACCTCACAGCCTTTCAGTTCCCCGAGCTTATTCATCGCCAGCTCCGCGGTATGGTTGGTGGTAGCGCTGATGGCCAGGGCAATCAGGCATTCCTCCAGGTCCAGGCTTTCCGAATCCTGGCCCAGGATACCCTCTTTAAGCTTGGCAATCTGGCTTATGATATGCGGGCTAAGTAAAAGAATCTCGTCCGGTATGCGCGCCAGGACCTTCACCGCGTTCAGGACGAGGCTGGAAGCCGCGTGCATAAGCGCGGAGTTCTTCCCGGTGATTACCCGGCCGTCATCGAGTTCGATTGCCGCCCCGCAATATATACCTTCCCTGCCCTTGCCTTCTTTTTCCGCCGCCTGCGCGGCCGACCTGGCAACCTCGACGACTTTGCGGTCGGTAACCTTAACGCCCAATTCCTCCATCAACAGGCTTACCCTCTCCACGGTTTCTTTTTTTTCGATCCCCAGGACGTACTCTCCGTTATACCTGAAATACCTGCGGATAAGCTCCTGCCTTGCCGCCTCCTGCACCAGTTTGTCTTCGACTATACCGAACCCCACGCGGTTAACCCCCATATCGGTAGGGGAATTATATGTCGGCAGGCGGGAATCCCTTGCGTATATCCTGCTCAAGATAAGCTTGAGTATCGGAAAACTCTCCACGTCACGGTTATAGTTGATCGCCGTCTTGTTGTATTTATTCAGATGGAACGGATCTACCAGGTTGAAATCCTGGATATCCGCGGTAGCCGCCTCATAAGCGACATTCACCGGATGTTTAAGCGGGATATTCCATATAGGAAAAGTTTCGAACTTGGCGTAACCGGCGCCTAAGCCGCGCTTATGTTCGTGGAAAAGCTGCGAAAGGCATGTGGCCAGCTTGCCGCTATTCGGCCCGGGAGCGGTAACTACGACGATCGGGTTCCTGGTCTCGATATAATCATTCCTGCCGAGGCCGTTATCGCTGACAATCGCGTCTATATCCGCGGGGTAGCCCTCGATCGGATAATGCAGGTAAACTTTTACTCCGCGGTGTTCCAGCTTATTCTTGAACATCACCGCCGAGGATTGGCCGGCAAAACGCGTAATTACCACGGCCAGGATATCCAAACCCCATTTTCTCAAATCATCAATCAGCTTCAGGGTAGCCGCGTCATAGGTAATCCCGAAATCACCGCGCACCCTTCCTTTCTCGATATCCCCGGCGTATATGGAGAGGACGATATCTATCTTGTCTTTGAGGGATTGCAAAAGCCTTATCTTTACGTTGGGGTCATATCCCGGCAGGACGCGGGCAGCATGATAATCGTAACAAAGCTTTCCTCCAAACTCCAGATAAAGCTTGTTATCGAATTTCTTTACCCGCTCAAGTATGCAAGAGGTCTGGTCTTTAAGGTATTTTTCGTTATCAAAACCCGTTTTTTTGGTCATTTCCTGCCTAATTTTTAGGCATATTGTATTATAAACATGCCTGCTTGTAAAAAAAATCGGCGTTACTTATTTATCATAAGTGGAATAGAAATAAGGAGTGTGCGCCATAAACTCCGCGGCGCATGTATCCACCAGCTTGAAATCAGGGATGATGTTCAGTTTCTTCCTTAACGAGCAGACCTCCTCTTCGCTCACCGAAAGCACCCTGGACAGCTGCCTGTCGCTGAAACCGTACTCTTTGGCCTTCGCCAGCAAATCCGCCCCCAGGCTATTTTTGTTTTTGACCAACTCCCGCTCGCAATCGACGATCTCTTTGATGTTATAAAGGAACCAGCGGTCTATCTTTGTCAACCCATGGATCCTGTCGATATCCATGCCGGCACGGAATGCATCGGCGATATAAAAAACCCTTTCGGCATTCGGCTGCCTCAACTTCAGCGTGATCTTTTCCAAAACAGCGCTGTCGGCCTTTATCTCTTCGAGATTGTCGAACAACAGGCTTTCCAAACCGTATTTCTTGATCTCCAGGGAACGCAAGCCTTTTTGCAGGGATTCCTTGAAAGTGCGCCCGATAGCCATGGCCTCTCCTACAGATTTCATGGATATCCCCAGGGAATTTTCTGCAAGTGCGAATTTCTCGAAAGTAAACCGCGGGACCTTTACCACGCAGTAATCGATAGCCGGTTCAAAACAAGCCGGCGTCGAACGGGTGATGTCGTTAGGTATCTCATCCAGCGTATATCCTACGGCCAGTTTCGCGGCGATCTTGGCGATAGGAAAACCCGTGGCCTTGGACGATAAGGCCGAACTGCGGGAAACCCTGGGGTTCATTTCGATAACTACCATCCTGCCGGTTTCCGGATTCACCGCAAATTGTATATTCGAACCGCCGGTTTCAACCCCGATTTCCCGTATACAGGCGATCGCGGCATCACGCATCGCCTGATACTGCTTATCGGTCAGCGTCTGGATCGGAGCGACCGTAATACTGTCCCCGGTATGCACACCCATGGGATCGAAATTCTCGATACTGCAGATAATCACGACATTGTCCTTCAAGTCGCGCATAACCTCCAGCTCGAATTCCTTCCAGCCAATCACCGATTCTTCAACCAGTATTTCGCTGATCATGCTCGATTCCAGTCCGCGTTTGGCCAAAACCTTGAATTCTTCAATATTATACGCGATCGACC
>CAZNGC010000071.1:0-6246 GCA_964572435.1 uncultured Planctomycetales bacterium
ATCTTGACAAAGAAGGAGTTGGGGCATATAAAAGTTAAATATTTTAGTAAAGGAGTCCTCGGTTTGCGCGTGGATTCTTCGGCGTGGTTGTATATGTTGGGTTTGAAAAAAGAAAAAATGTTGCGTGACCTTAAGAAATTAAATTCCGGATTAAAGGATATAAGTTTACGCATTGGGGAGATTTCGTGAGCAAGATAAAAGAAGAGATAAAAAATAGCCCGGGTCCTACTGAAAAACCCAAGGCTTATGACGCTACCAGTATACAAGTTCTGGAGGGGATTGAGGCGGTCAGGCGCCGGCCGGCAATGTATATCGGCGATACTTCAATGCGCGGGTTACACCATCTGGTTTACGAGGTGGTGGATAATAGTGTTGATGAAAGCCTGGGCGGGTTCTGCGATTCAATCGGAGTGGTCATTCATTCTGATAATAGTATCACGGTAACTGATAACGGCCGCGGGATACCCGTAGATATGCATAAAACCGAGAAGAAGCCCGCGGTCGAGGTAGCCTTGACTACCCTGCACGCAGGAGGGAAATTCGACCATCGTTCTTACAAAGTATCCGGAGGGTTGCATGGTGTGGGGGTCAGTTGCGTTAACGCGCTTTCAGACTGGCTGGAGGTAGAGGTAAAAAGAGACGGTAAAATATACCACCAGCGTTATGAGCGCGGTAAAACCGTATCCAAATTGACGGTGATCGGCAAAAGCAATTCAACCGGCACGAAGATTACTTTTAAGCCGGACAAGACGATATTCAGTAAAACAGAATATTCTTACGACATACTTTCTCAGCGCCTGCGCGAGCTGGCTTTTTTAAACAAAGGTTTGAAAATTAAACTATCCGACGAGCGTTCGGATAAAGAAGCTGTCTTCGAATTTGCCGGGGGGGTTGTATCTTTTGTAGAATACCTGAACAAAAACAAGAATTCTTTGCACAATAAGGTTGTTTATTTCGAAAAACTTCAGGACGATATTAATATTGAGGTTGCCCTGCAGTATAACGATGGGTATGCCGAAACCCTGTTTTCTTTCGCCAATAATATAAATACAATCGAAGGGGGCACGCATCTGTCGGGGTTTAAATCTGCGCTTACCCGGGGGATCAATCAGTACGCCAAGTCGAAGAATCTGCTCAAGGATAATATCACCATCAGCGGGGATGATGTACGCGAAGGCCTGACCGCGGTAATCAGCGTGAAAGTGCCTAATCCCCAGTTTGAAGGGCAGACCAAAACTAAACTCGGGAATTCTGAGGTAGAAGGCCTGGTTGCTTCTGCCAGCCTGGACGCCCTGTCTGGGTATTTCGAAGAGAATCCGTCCGTAGCCAATAAGATCGTCGATAAAGTAATCGTGGCTTCGCGCGCCAGAGAGGCAGCGCGCAAGGCGAGAGAGTTGACCCGGAGAAAAGGAGCTTTGGAAGGGGCCGGGCTGCCAGGGAAACTGGCAGATTGTTCGGAAAGAGACGCGGAGTTATGCGAACTTTACATCGTGGAAGGGGATTCCGCGGGAGGTTCGGCAAAACAGGGCCGCGACAGAAGATTCCAGGCTATTCTGCCTATCAAAGGTAAGATCCTGAATGTGGAGAAATCCCGTTTGGATAAAATTTTGTCCAATGAAGAAATCCGCACCATAATTACAGCCCTTGGGACGGGCATCGGCGAAGAATTTGATATTTCAAAGCTAAGATATAACAAGCTTATGCTTATGGCCGATGCGGATATCGACGGTTCTCACATACGCACGTTGCTTTTGACTCTCCTTTATCGTCAAATGCCCAAGTTGATAGAGGAGGGCCATGTTTATATCACCCAACCCCCTCTTTTTAAGATCAAAAGGGGTCAGCGTGAAGAATATATTCAGACCGAACAACAAATGGATGAGCTCTTGCTGGACTTAGGCAGAGAAGGCCATAAGTTAATCAGGATCAAAGATAAACAAAGTTTTACCGACATCCAATTTAAAGAATTACTTAAACTTTTGGTAGAGCTTGATAAGCTTGGTAAATATTTAGAGAAAAAGGGAGTAAGTTTTTCAGATTACCTTAACTCTAGGCAGCCAAAGACCAAAAAATTACCTATTTATAGGATTAAAGTGGAGGGGAATACCCTTTTCGCCTTTTCTGACAAGGAGTTAGCGATAATTACTGAAAAAGAAGGTAAAGAGGCAGAGCAGGATGTGCTGGAGCTTTTTGAATCCCAGGAGATTGAACAGTTGATCTCAAAAATAGAAAAGATGGGTTTAGATATAGAGACCTATCTCAACAATATTAGCGCGGTTAAGCAGGATCCCGGTAAGGATGAGGGGAAAAAGCTCAAGGCTGTGTACAGGATCGCCAATGACGATGATGAGAAAGAGGTGTTTAGTTTAAAAGAGGTGTTGGCCTATATCAAAGAGGTGGCAGGCAAAGGAATGCATATCCAAAGATACAAAGGTTTGGGAGAAATGAATCCCCAGCAGCTTTGGGAAACTACCATGGATCCGGAGAAAAGGACAATTCTGCAGGTGGTTTTGGAAGACGCGGTTGAGGCGGATAAAATGTTTACTGTTTTAATGGGCGATCAGGTAGAGCCTCGCCGGCAGTTTATTGAAGATTATGCGCACCAGGTAAAGAACTTGGACGTTTAGCCATGGAAATAATCATACCGCAAAGAGAGAAAAAAGCAGTACACCCGGTTTTGATTTTCAAGGAATCCTGGGGCATCTGCTGGAAGAACCTGAGGCAATTGGGGGCTATTTACCTGATTTTTAATTTGCTGATAGGCGTTCTTTATTTGACCCCAGCCGGCAGCAAGCTTCAGAAACAGGAAATGGACCTTTCCGTTTTTGTATTCGCCTTTTTGCCCATCGCGGTATTAAGTTTATGGGAGAATATCTCTCTGCTCCTGGGGGCAAAAAAAGCGGCTGACCGGGAACCTTATACCGCTTTGCAGTCTATCGGGCAAGCCAGGATGTTTTTCTTAAAATACCTGGGGACCAGCTTGATTATAACCGTGTTTCTGGCGGGGTTGATTATACTGGCTACGATCTTCGTAGCAGGGTTATTCCCTGCGCTGCTAAGGGTAAACAAGATACTTGCCATTTCTGTTTGCCTGGCAATAGCCATCGCGAATGTCGGTTTTTTGGTTTATTTTCTTTTTCGTTGGGCCCTGTCTATGGTTGTTTGTGTTGTCGAGAACGCCGGGCCAGTAGTTTCTTTAAAACGCAGCTTCTTTCTTGTAAAGGATTACATTCATCCGCTCGTGGGGACGTATTGTCTGTTCATGCTTTTATATGTCACCGTCCTTTTTGTTTTTATTGCGGCATTCGTCTGGCTGGTAAAAGAACTGACCCAGTACGGCTGGATGCCGGTTTTGCTCGGAATGTCTATAAACATAATATTGATACCGTTTTGGACCGTAATCACGGTGGTATTGTACAAGAAATTGAAAGAGGTTTCGGAAATCCATGTATGCCCGTAATGAAAAAATAATCCCGGTCTATGTAGAAGAAGAAGTCAAGGACTCTTATCTTAATTACGCGATGAGCGTGATTGTGGGCCGCGCCCTGCCTGACGTGCGGGATGGCTTGAAGCCGGTACACCGCCGGGTCCTTTATGCCATGCAGGAACTCAATCTTGAACATTCCAAGCCTTATAAGAAATGTGCCCGTATCGTCGGTGAAACCATGGGTAAATATCATCCCCATGGGGATATGGCTATTTACGATACGCTGGTAAGGCTGGCGCAGGATTTTACTTTGCGTTATCCTCTGGTAGATGGGCAAGGTAACTTTGGTTCGATTGACGGCGATACTGCCGCGGCTATGCGTTATACCGAGGCGCGCCTTGCCGCGATTTCCGATGAGTTACTCGGCGATATAGATAAGGATACCGTTGCATTCATCCCGAATTTCGACGCTTCGCTTAAGGAGCCGCTGTTGTTGCCAGCCGCCCTCCCCAATCTTTTGGTTAACGGCTCAAGCGGTATCGCGGTCGGTATGGCCACGAACATTCCGCCGCATAATTTAAATGAGGTATGCGACGCGGTTATCTATTTACTCGACCATCCGGAGGCGGAAATCAAGGATCTCATGCGTTATATCAAGGGCCCGGACTTTCCTACCGGAGCCCTGATTTGCGGCAAAGGCGGGATAAAAGATGCTTATGCGACAGGCAGGGGTAAGCTTGTGGTGCGCGCCAGGGCGACTGTCGAACACCTGAAGAACGGAAAAGACCTGATTGTCTTTACCGAGATTCCCTACCAGGTGCAAAAGTCAGGAATTATTGAAGCTATTGCCTCCCTGGTTGATGATAAGAAGATCGAAGGCATATCCGATGTGCGAGACGAGTCCGATAAAGAGGGTATGCGTATCGTGATTGAGCTCAAGCGCGATGTTGAATCGCAGATAGTCTTAAACCAGCTTTTTAAACACACTCAGCTGGAAAATACATTCGGGGTCATTATGCTGGCCCTGGTGGATAACCGGCCCAAAGTGTTAAATTTGCGCCAGGTGCTGGATTGTTATATTGAACACCGCAAGGTAGTTATCCGCAGGCGCACCCAGTTTGAGCTAGACAAGGCATTAAAGCGGGCGCATATTCTAGAGGGTTTAAAGATCGCGCTTAAATTTATAGACAGGATTATCAAAGTTATCAAGACCTCTAAGAGCGTGGAAAATGCCAAGGTTAACCTGATGAAGGAGTTCGGGCTTTCCGAGATCCAGTCACAGGCTATTCTTGAGATGCAGCTGCAGCGTCTGACTGCCCTTGAACGCGATAAGATTGACGCGGAGTATGAAGAGCTTTTAAAGAAAATCGAACTATGCAGAGCAATTTTAGCCTCGCAGAAAAAAATAGAGGGGATTATCAAAGAAGAACTGGAAAGCCTGAAGAAAAAATACGGGGACGCCCGGCGCACGGACATTGTGGGGGAAGCCGAGGAGCTGGAGGTTGAAGACCTGATTGCCGAAGAAGACGTGGTGGTAACGATCAGCCATGGCGGTTATATCAAACGGCTGCCGGTGAGCTCTTATCGTAAACAAAAACGCGGAGGCACAGGGGCAACGGCCGCGGAGCTTAAGGAAGAAGATTTCAGCGAGCACCTTTTTGTCGCCTCCACCAAAGATTATCTGCTTATTTTTACCGATAAAGGACAGGTGCATTGGTTGAAGGTTTATGAAATACCCCAGGCCAGCCGGGTTTCCAAAGGCAAGGCGATTATCAACCTTGTACAGATGGATCCGGGGGATAAGGTTAGCTCGACTATCCCGGTAAAAGAATTCTCTCCCGACAAATATCTGGTTATGGTTACCAGGATGGGGCAGATTAAAAAGACCAAACTCGATGCGTACGGCAATCCGCGCAAAGGCGGGATTATCGGTATTACCCTGGACAAAGACGATGTTTTGATCGGCGTAGAGATGACTGACGGCAAACAGGAGCTGCTTATCGGTACCAGGATGGGCAAGGCAATAAGGTTTTCGGAGGACAAAGTGCGCGACATGGGCAGGGCAGCGCATGGCGTGCGCGCCATATCGCTGGACAAAAAAGACGAAGTTATCGACATGGTGGTGGCCCAAAAATCCTCCACTATACTGACGGTTACCTCTTTGGGTTTTGCCAAACGCACCACGGTTGACGAGTACCGCCTGACCAGCCGAGGCGGCAAAGGCGTGATAAATATCAGGGTGACGGACAAGAATGGAGAAGCGGTGAACCTGAAATCTGTCACTGACAAAGACGAGCTTATGGTAATTACTCAAAACGGGATATTTTTACGCTGCGCGATAAAGGATATACGCGAAACCGGGCGCTCGTCCCAGGGGGTGCGTTTAATCAAGTTGCAGGATAAAGACCGGGTTTCTTGCGTAGCCCCGGTAATTACCGAAGAAGAATGATCTCTGACCCTGTCGTCTAGCCTGGTCTAGGACAAGAGCTTTTCAAGCTCTCGACACGGGTTCAAATCCCGTCAGGGTCATAATATAGAATGTCCCGCTTCGTAACCGTGGAAAAATTAATTCCTTAATTTTTCCACGCTCCGCGGGATTTCGCCAGACAAAAGATCAAGGTGCTCAATGTGCGGAATAGTCGGATATATCGGTGACAGGCCAGCGCAGGATATTCTTTTAGCTGGCCTTAAGCTTTTGGAGTACCGGGGTTACGATTCCAGCGGGATGTCGGTTATCCAGTCGTCCAAAAATTCGCTGGCGACAAGGAAATCCCCGGGAAAAATAAACCCATGGGTAAAAATCATTAAAACCAAACCCA
>CAZNGC010000072.1:0-6222 GCA_964572435.1 uncultured Planctomycetales bacterium
GGTCTATGCTGACTATATCTCCCTCCAGAATCACTCTTCCGGAAGGTATCCCGTGAACAATCTCTTCGTTCAGCGATATGCAGGCGGCCGACGGGAATCCTTTATACCCCTTAAAAGCCGGAATGGCCTTTTCCTTGAGGATTAACTCCTCGCTCAAACGGTCTATGTCCAGGGTAGTCATTCCCGCCCGCACGGACTTCTCAACCTTGCGCATAACTGCCGCCAGGATACTGCCTGAACGTCCGAGCATCCGCAAATCTTTCTCGGACTTGACCGGGATCACTTGGCTTGAACGCACAGCGCAATGATTTTATCCAGGACCACCATTGCGTCCAGGTCGGCGTTCAAGCTGTGCAATTTCTTCTGCTGATCGTAATATTTTATCAAAGAAGCAACTTCGTTTTTATAAACTTCCAGGCGCTTGCGCACCGTAACCTCATTATCATCCGAACGCTGGTACAGCGAACCCTGGCAGTTATCGCATACGCCGTTGGACTTCGGAGGCATATTGGTAACATGGAAATTCGCCCCGCACTTTGAACATACCAGCCTGCCGGTAAGCCTCTTGATGATCACCTCGTCGCTCGTATTCAAGTAAACCACCAGGTCGACCGCCATTTTCTTGCGGCCAAGGATCTCATCCAGGGTTTTTGCCTGCGGCAACGTCCTGGGATAACCGTCAAGTATGAAACCGTTCTTTATGTCCGGGTTATTGAAACGCTCATCCAGCATCGAAGCTACGAGGTCATCCGGCACGAGCAAGCCTTTTTCCATAATCCCTTTGGCCTCTTTACCCAACCCGGTGCCATCCTTGACATTCTGCCTCAATATATCTCCCGTGGAGATATGCGGCAGCTTAAGCCTCTGTGCCAGCCTTTTTGCCTGCGTTCCTTTACCGGCCCCGGGCGGACCCAACAATACCAGATACATTATCTTCTCCCTTTGATATGACCGCTTTTTATAAAACCTTCATAATGGTGCGTCAGCAGGTGCGATTCGATCTGCTTGAGCGTGTCCAGCATAACCCCCACGATGATCAGGATACCCGTACCTCCGAAAAACGAAGCCACCAGGTAGGGGATTTTCAACCAAGCCATGATAAAATCCGGGAAGATCGCGATTACCGCGATAAAAGTTGCGCCGGCCAAGGTAATCCTTGTCATTACGTAATCGAGGAATTCCGCTGTCGGCTTGCCGGGGCGTATGCCGGGAATAAAGCCCCCGTATTTCTTCATATTCTCCGACAAGTCAACCGGGTTGAATACGATAGCGGTATAAAAATAACAGAAAAAAATTATTAAAAGAGCGTAAACTACAGAATATAAAACCTGCCCGCGGATCAAACCCTCTGCCAGCCTCTGGAACCCCGGGTTAGGGATAAAAGACGCCAGGGTCGCCGGGAAAAGTATGATCGACTGCGCGAAGATGATCGCGATAACCCCGGAGGTATCCACCTTCAGCGGTATATAAGTGCTTTGGCCGCCGTAAATCTTGCGCCCGACGATCCTTCTGGCGTATTGCACGGGGATCTTCCTTACGCCCTGGGTGATCATGATAACCGCGAAAACTACCGCTCCCAGCAAGGCGGCCATGACCAGCAAGGTAACCGGCTGGATCTGCCTGCGGCTGGCGGCAAACGGCGAAATCAAAACGAACAACTGGTTGATCGCGGTGGGTATTCTGGAAATGATACCGGCGGTAATCACCAGGGATATACCGTTGCCGATTCCCCTTTCCTGGATCTGCTCGCCCAGCCACATAATGAATATCGTGCCGGTAGTAAGCGTGAGCACCGTAAGTATCCGGAAACCCCAGCCGGGGTGCATAACGATCTGTAAACCTTCGAAACGGGCCGGGTTCTCCAGCCATAGAGCGATGAAATAGGACTGTATTACCGAAAGCAGGACCGTACCGTAACGCGTAAACTGGTTAATCTTCTCATATCCCGCCTTGCCTTCCTTGGCCATCTTTTCCAGCGCCGGGATTACCGCGGTCAAAAGCTGCATGATGATAGACGAGGATATATAAGGCATTATCCCCAGCGCGAAGATAGTCAATCTCTCCATAGCGCCGCCGGAAAACATGTTGATTATGCCAAAGAGCGTCCCGCCTTGAGTCTTGGCGATCCGGTTGAAGAAATCCGCCAAAGCCGCTCCGTCAATCCCGGGTGTCGGTATATAACAGCCGACCCGGTAAACCGCGATAAGGGCTCCGGTAATGATCAGCCTTTTCTTCAGATCCGGGATCTTAAACGCATTAATTAGGGCATTAAACATTTAATGAAGCCGCCACTTAACGAGCGCAAGCGAAGTCAAGTTGCCTGGCCGAATTAACCCCGCAACCGGCGTATTAATGCCCTGGCGGGGTAAAGTTATACGTTGATAATTTCCGCCTTGCCGCCGGCATTAACGATCTCGGAAGCCGCGCGTTTTGAAAACGCGTGCGCCTGGATGGTCAGAGAGCTCTTAACGCCGCCGTTACCCAGGATCTTGACCAGAGCTTTTTCATCGCGGATCAATCCGGCCTTTTTAAGGGCTTGAGGGGTGACTATCCCTTCTTTTACGGAATCAAGGTCCTCGAGATTGACGATCTGGTAAACTTTCTTGAAATTGCTTACAAAGCCTCTCTTGGGCATCTTGCGGATAAGCGGCGACTGCCCTCCTTCAAAACCCAGGTAAAAATGCCTCCCCGCGCGGGAAGTCTGCCCCTTGCTCCCGCGGGTAGAAGTCTTTCCATGGCCGGAGCTGGACCCTCGCCCAAGGTATTTTCTCTTCTTATGCGATCCAAAAGGGCGCTTAAGGTTATATAATGCCAACGTCTCCGAAGGTTTCGCCGCTTGTTCTTTTCTCGGAGAGCTTCTCCTGGGCGCCGCAGCTTTCTTGGAAGCCGGCTTTTTCACTGCCTTTTCTTTATTCTCGGTCTTTTTCATGTTTATTCTTTAAGGCTCCTTAATCCCTGCATTGTAGCCTTGATTACGTTGATCGGGTTGTTCGATTTCAAACATTTGGTCAGGATATCCTTGATCCCCGCGGACTCGCAGACCGCGCGCACCGGGCCGGCGGCGATAACGCCTGTACCTTCCGAGGCAGGCTTGAGCATGACGCTTGCCGCCCCGAACTTGCCGACTACCTCATGGGGAATAGTCGCACCCTCCATGGGGACCTTAAACAGCGCCTTTTTCGCCTTAGTCAGCGATTTACGGATAGCCTCGGCTACTTCGTTTGCTTTATCCAGGGCAAAACCCACCCTGCCCTTGCCGTCACCGACCACCACCAGGGCGCTGAAGTGCAGCTTCTTGCCGCCTTTGGTCACCTTGGTGACGCGGTTTATGCTGATTACCTTCTCGACTAAATCCGACTGTTGAGCAATATTCAATTCACGCATAATTTAAAACTCCATTCCGCCTTTGCGTAACGCATCGGCAAATGATTTGATCCTGCCATGATAAAGATAACCCGCGCGGTCGAAGATCACCTTGCTAAAACCTTTTTCCTTCGCCTGGCTGGCGAAAATCTCGCCGAAAGTCACCGAAGATTTGATATTGCCGGCCGAAGCGAATTTCTGTTTCAGCCCCTTGTCTTTAGTGGACAGGGAAAACAAAACCTTGGCGCACGTATCGTCGACTATCTGCGCCGAGATATTATTCAACGAACGATGGACGACCAACCGCGGCTTATCGGCCGTACCGAACATCTTTAATTTTATCCTCTTATGCCTCTTTAGCCTTAACTCTTCTTTTTTTCTCATTTTTAATGGCGCTTGACTTTCCAGCGCCTTGGCGCCGTTCAGTTAACGCGTGAATTTGAACTCTTTTTTGTTTAGTTAAATCCTCGCCTTTAAGACAGGCAAGGATAATCCCTAAAAGGGATCTATTTACCGGTTGCCTGCGCCTTCCCAGCCTTCTTCTTGACAATCTCGCCCAAATAACGTATGCCTTTTCCTTTGTATGGCTCCGGAGGATAAACCGCGCGTATCTCCGCGGCAATCTTTCCGATCAACTCTTTATCCGCGCTTTTTAAGATTACCTGGGTAGGCTTCGGCGTCTCTATCTTCAGGCCGGCGGGGATCTGAATGTTCACCGGATGGGAGAATCCCAGGGCCATATTCAATTTATCGCCGTTAACCGCCGCCTTGAAGCCCACTCCGATAATCTCCAGTTCTTTTACGTACCCCTCGGTAACCCCCTTGATCATATTGACGATCAGGGCGCGCATAAGCCCGTGCAGGGATTTATCCATCTTCGTGTCGGCCGCACGCTTTACCAGGAGCTGGCCTTCATTTATCTCCACGCTGATGCGGCCCGGGAGCTTCCTGCTAAGCTTGCCTTTCGGACCGTCGACGAACACAACTCCGTCTTTTACTTCGATCTTTACTTCCTTGGGTATTGCTACAGCTTTATTACCGATTCTTGACATTTATATTTCCTCGATTAGAGCACGCCCCCAGGCCTTCATAGGAACGCCTTCCTTTACCATACATAACCGACAACCTCGCCGCCAACCCCTTGTTCCCTGGCCTGCTTATCGGTAACTACGCCTTTTGAGGTAGAAATAATCGCCAGGCCCCTGCCGCGCAGGACCAGGGGAATCTTCTTCCCCGTGACATAAACCCTTAAACCCGGCCTGGAAATACGCTTGAGGTTACGGATGGCCGGTTTGCCTGCGGCATATTTTAAATATACTCGGATCACTCCCTGCTTTTTATCCTCGATCAGCTTGAAATTGTCGATATATTCATTGTCCTTGAGAATAGCGATGATCGCCTTGATATTGTTGGACGCTGGCAGGTCCACGGCGTCCTTCTTAAGGATTATCGCGTTGCGTATAATCGTAAAAACATCAGCAATTAAATCTGTTCTCGACATTTACCCCCCTTAATTCTGTAATTACCAGCTGGCTTTTTTGACCCCGGGAATGAGGCCCTGCCAGGCCAGCTCCCTGAAGCAAATCCGGCAAAGCTCGAACCTTCTCAAATAACCGTTGCTCCTGCCGCAAATTGAACAGCGGTTGTATTTACGCGTGGAAAACTTTGCCGGCCTCTTCCATCTGGCGATCTGTGAATTTTTTGCCATCGTTATTCCTTGTCTTTAAAAGGCATCCCGAAATATTTCAACAATGCCCTTGCCTGATCCGTAGTCGAGGCATTCTTGATCACGAAAGTGATGTCCATGCCCTGGGTACGGGTAATCCTGTCGTATTCGATCTCCGGGAATATGATCTGCTCGCTTAACCCCAATGTATAATTATTCGCCTTATCGAAAGCATTCCTGGAAACCCCGCGGAAATCGCGTATGCGCGGCAGGGAAATATTCAACAGGCGGTCCATAAATTCATACATAACCGCCTTGCGTAAAGTCACCTTGACACCTACCGCCTGGCCCTGTCTAACCTTGAAGTTCGCGATCGCCTTTTTTGCCCTGCGCACAACCGGTTTCTGCCCGGTGATCGCGGCAAGTTCATCAGCGGCCTTTTCCAGCACCTTGATATCCTGCGTCCCTTCGCCAACACCCATATTCACCACTACCTTGACGACCGCGGGCACAGCCATCTTGTTCTTAATGTTAAAATCCTGCATCAGTTTCGGCACGATTTCGTTTCTGTATCTTTCTAATAGTCTTGGAGTCATTTTATCCTTTATTCTTTCTATACCCGGAGTTTCCCCGGAACTCAATATCCTGCCTGCCGCGCCTTACAGCGCTCCTTTGCAGCTCTTGCAAACCCTTGATTTCGTACCGTCTTTCAATATGATTACGCCTACCCGGCTGGCTTTCGAGCAATTCTTGCAATAAACCATCAGGTTGGAAACGCTTACCGGCATCTCAATCGAGACTATCCCGCCTTTTTGGTCCTGGCGGCTCTGGCGCTTGTGTTTCTTCGCCAGGTTCAAGCCCTCGACCACCGCGCGCTTGCCATCCTCAACAATACTGATCACCTTGCCCTGTTTTCCCTTGTCCTTGCCTTTGGTTATCTGGACGATATCGTTCTTCTTGATCTTCTGCATTAAATTACCTCTGGGGCTAATGAAATTATTTTGTTGAAATTCTTATCCCTTAGCTCGCGGGCAACCGGACCGAATACGCGGGTACCTCTGGGATTTCCCTTATCGTCAATGATTACCACGGCATTACGGTCAAACCGCAGAAGCGAGCCGTCCGCCCTTCTTATCGCATGCCTGGAGCGCACCACCACCGCCCTGGCCTTTTCGCCTGTCTTCACGGCCGCT